>JANMBV010000035.1:0-16349 GCA_031360585.1 Actinomycetes bacterium
ATTTCTCTTTAGTAGCGAGGTAGGCCAACATATTACGAGACTATATGACCTGCCTGCTGGAAACGCTCTGCTTTATGAGCGGGTCGCTTGCAATTTCGCTTGCTTGTTCTAAGCCAAAGCTACAGATCGTTAAGGAAGAACTCAAATCTTCTTCCAAGTCGCGCTGTGTCCGGTTGCTCGCTGTCCCTCCTTGGAATCCACAAATCTCTTTTGTCCATTTCCTGTATGCCATGGAGCAGCATTGGCCCATCAACTTCTTTCAAAATGTCAGTCCTTACGTGAACCTTGTATGCAGAATCTATTCCGATAATGTTGGCGTCATACGCCGCGTGGTGGATTTTGCATAAACTCAAACCATTCGTAACTGATGTGGACGAGTTCTCGTCGCCATCGGCAGTTATGTGAGCCGCATCGAGGAGTCGGCCGTGTCGAAGATGGCAAATTGCACAACGAGTTTCGTAAGCGCCAATTACTCGCGCGCGAAAGGCGGGTTGATGAAGTCGCTGCTTGATCGTTCGCTCGGCATACTTTCGCTCAATCAGCGACTCTGATCTAAGGGCGTGAGTAAGCGAAAGATCAGGAGATATGAAACAAAATCCCTTTTCCGGAAAGTCCTCAACTATGAATACACGATATGGCAAATAACGCCCATTTTCCTGTTGAACGAACCAAAGAAGCGGCAACTGCAATTCCATCGCCTTGCGCATCTTCGTGTTCTTGCCTGCAGTGCCCCCTGCTTGATAGTCATATCTCCAAAGGCCGTTTGAAACTTCTTGATCCAAATACTTTCCAGAAGTTGTCGTATTAATTGAAATAGTTGCCCGAAGTGGATCGGCGATTGCCCAAGAATTTCCGGGATTCCATATTCCGCCTTGGGAATCTATGACCCTGAGTGCCGCCCCCGCATAATTAAATTCACCGAGTTCGGCTCTTGAGAGCGTCCCGTCCCCGTCATTCGCCGTGGCAATTACCTTGTCGATGAGGTCCTCTCGGAAGGCAGATTCCTCTTCAAGTGACCACATGGCCACAGCTTACGAGCAGAATGAGGAAACGGAAGGTTGTCCAAGCTAGAGGTGAAACTGTTGAGATGACCGGTCATTGAGAGAAGAGAGAACCTGTGTAAGTCTCTTTTACTAGAAGTCACCACAATTCATGGTGTCTTGGAGATGGCGGCAAGGGATGAAAACGACGACAAATCATCAATACAACCGAAAATGGATGGTGGCACTGTGCATCCCACTGGCTTTTCTCCTGATTGGCTGCGTCAAGATGGATATCGCACTGACCGTCAACAAGGACAAGACCATGAGCGGAACGGTCGTTCTCGCTCTGGCGGATTCCATTGCAGGCCTCGACTCCGGTGGGGGTTCCTCAGGAACTTCCGGAACTGGAAGATTGGACAACCTGGTTGATCAGAAAGCCAAAGGCGTGACGGTCTCCAAATACCACCAAGGTGGATTCATGGGCGAAAAAGTCACCTTCGACCATTCCCCTCTGAAAGCATTTTCTTCGGCTTCGCAGAAAGACGGTTCGTTTGCGATTGCTGTAAAAGGGAATAAGGCATTTATCTCCGGTGTTATGGACCTTTCTTCGACCGGCACTCTGTCGTCGAACTCATCGCCAATGGATGATGCTCTGACGAAGGCGATGTTCGCCAGCGCACAAATCCGAATATCAGTGACTTTTCCCGGGAAAGTTATTGAATCCATCGGTGAGATAAGCCAAGACCGTCGAACCGTCACTTGGAATCCCGCGTTCGGCGAGAAGACTGATCTTGCGACAACTGTTGATTTGGCTTCACCGATGAAATTGATTCCATGGGCATTAGGTGGCATCTTGTTAATGGCACTTATCGGCTTGCCAATTGTTACAAATAGAAAAAAGAAAACTTCGATCCGATATTCTGGTGCGCAAGAAATCTCGACCGAGGAAGGCGAAGGTGGAGAAATTCATAGCATCTAGATGGCGTAATCTGTGAGATTTCAACAATAAATAGCACAAAGTAAGGCTCCGCCCATTTAATGAGCGGAGCCTTACTGATGATGTGCCCCTGACGGGACTCGAACCCGTCTCTCCGGCTGAGTCATTACCGTGCTCTATCCATTGAGCTACAGAGGCACCACACGCAAGGTAAGAGATTCTTCGCGGAAGAAACTGTCCTCAAAGAAATCTTGTGCAGAACGGAATACGCAGCGCAACGAATGATCACGGAGAGTAATTTTTCTATTTTCAGCAGAAATAGAGCGACATCTAAAGGCATGTTAAAATTGCACGCTTCGTTATGGCCGAGCAGTGCACAAGCAAAGGAGTAGCGACGAGTCAAATTATTTGTGGTATCTTTACGTTGCTTAGTCATTGCCGATGAAAGTGCTCCAAAATTGAGTTACTACCTAAAACCTCGAGATCACATCTCGAGGTTTTAGTGTTTATAGGGGCATTTCAAATGAATTGAGTGAGGGAAGAGGTCAAGTTGTGGGCTTGGCAGTTGATAAATCGTCGTGCCAAGAAAGGATCCTCTTCCCTCACTGAAAAATAATGTACTCCTTCTACCCTCCCATTTCACGGGATTATTGGTGATTTTTTAGACAATCGTTACGCTTGCGAAATGACCACTCAGCACCCCTTTGCCCTGCTCGATGTTGAAAGAGACCTAACCCAGGAGCATCGGGAGATCCAGGCCGTCACTAGGCAGTACGTCGAGGATCGAATCAAGCCCAACATCGGCAATTGGTATGAGAGTGGCGAGATTCCCACGCGCGAACTTGCCAAGGAGCTCGGCGAGATCGGTCTGCTTGGAATGCACCTTGAAGGCTATGGGTGTGCTGGCACTGATGCCACTTCCTACGGCCTTGCATGTTTGGAATTGGAGGCTGGAGACTCGGGAATTCGGTCTCTGGTTTCCGTACAAGGTTCGTTGGCCATGTTTGCCATTCACGCTTATGGCAGCGAAGAGCAGAAGCAAGAATGGCTGCCTAAGATGGCCGTCGGTGAAGCCATTGGTTGCTTTGGACTCACTGAAGCCGACTTCGGTTCTAACCCTTCTGGAATGCTCACAACCGCTAGGAGGGAAGGCGGCGACTGGATTATCAACGGCAGCAAGATGTGGATCACAAACGGTTCTGTAGCCGATGTCGCGGTTATTTGGACACAATCCGAGGAAGGCATCCGCGGATTTGTTGTTCCAACCAATACGCCAGGATTTAGCGCCAACGCCGTAAAACACAAACTTTCTCTTCGCGCATCCGTCACATCTGAGTTGGTCTTCACCGACATGCGAGTTCCAGATAGTGCACGCCTTCCGAAGGCCACAAGTCTTCGCGCTCCCCTGATGTGCCTTGCAGAAGCTCGCTTCGGAATTATCTTTGGCGCAGTCGGAGCGGCACGGGATAGTTTTGAGGTGGCATTGAACTATGCCTCAACCCGTTTGCAATTTGATGGGCCAATCTCTCGCCACCAGTTGACGCAGGAGAAGTTGGCACGGATGGCGACAAAATTGAATACCTCGATGCTCTTGGCTCTTCACCTTGGAAAAATCAAAGACGAGCACAAGATCGAGCCGGCGCAGATCAGTATGGGCAAGTTCAATAATGTAAGTGCAGCGCTTGAAATTGCACGTGAAGCCCGATCGATCCTGGGGGCAGCTGGAATTACGACGGAGTATTCGATCTTCCGCCACATGAATAATCTTGAGTCCGTGCTTACCTACGAGGGAACACACGAGATTCATGCGTTAACTATCGGACAGGCCCTTACTGGTATTGCGGCTTTCAGGTAGACGCGGATGTCGAAGTAGAGCGAAGGCTTGTTCAGATCTATATGGGACGCTCGCTGAGTATCCGCAAGACTTCACTATTTTGGGTCATGTGAGCAAACGCTTCTTTGGGTAGCAAACGTGAAGCAACAGCGACCATCTTTCTACGCTCTAATTCTGATCCAACAAGCAACGGTTCATGGTGAGCCACGCGATTTCGAAATTCCCTCAACTCGTAAAGGGTTTGATGAACCTTTCTTCGATCCGTTTTAGGAGGATACGCGCTATGAAGATACGGAACCCAAATATTTTTTTCATGAGCATTTGACGTCAGGTATGTCCAAAATCCGAACATAACTTCGGCGACAACTTTCCCAGGAACTAGAGTGACACTCCCGAATCTAGAAGCCTCTGTGCGTGCACGTTGAATTTGACTTCTTGGAGTTTCATTTGCATCAAACAATCGTTTTTGAGCTGAGTCACTTTTCATTGCCACGGGGAATAATTTCAGCATCGTCATAGTTTCGGTCCAGTGTGATTCTCCAGGGACCGTGGCCTTCCAAAGGGCTTGGTCGTAGGCATTTCGTAGAATCGGCTGGTAGGTGAGTTGGCACGGTCTTCTTTCACGAGTACAATTCCGCACGAAAGCCTTTGAGGACCGCTGACTTTCGAGTTAAGTTACTTAGGCAATGTATTGGAAACTCCGGTATTTCGCTCACGCGGACCCGGAGTTTTTTTAATGCTCACAGAATGATTCCATGGGTGACCTATGGGTGGCGGGGATCTCCACAAGCGACTTAGAGGGTACGTCGAGACACTTGAGCTACCGCAGGTTAGTCGTCAATACCCAGAGTCGGCGGGCCGTAGCGGTATCCCACCGGGGTCTCTGAAAACTTGATTGGATTGGCAATCGTCTTGCTCGGGGTGCCGTCGCGGGAGTCTTTGATCGTCACAATCGGATCGAGCTCAAGCCTTTCCGCCAATTGAATTGCCTGCTCAATGTTGTTGATTGGCCCAGTTGGCACCCCGACCTTGGTGAGGACGGCAACCCATTCGTCCGCGCTCTTGGTTACCAGGATGGCGGTCATCAACCCATTAAGTTCCACGCGGTTCTTTACGCGGGTGGGGTTGGTCGAAAATTTTGGATCCGTTGCGAAAGGCGCGCCCATGACCGCGCACATCTTTGCAAATTGGCCATCGTTTCCGACAGCGATAACGATTTGTTTGTCTTTAGTCTTGAATGACTCGTAGGGGGCAATGCTTGGATGGGCATTGCCCATGGATTGCGGAATGACTCCAGCACCTGCATATGCACTAGTTTGGTTGACCATGCCCGAGAGGATCGAACTTAAGAGGTTGATCTCGATCTTCTGTCCTTGTCCAGTCTCATTGCGAGAGACGATGGCGGCAGTGATTCCTAACGCCGTGTGAAGACCTGCGACCACATCAACCAGGGCCACGCCAACCTTTGAGGGGTGATCAGAGTCTGGGCCCGTGATACTCATCAGGCCGCTCATGGCTTGCACGAGGAGGTCGTAGCCGGGCAATGATTTTCCCTCTTCGCTCCCACCGAAGCCTGAAATTGAGCAGTAAATAAGGCGCGGAAACTCCTCCTTTAGCTGGTCGTATCCCAGGCCGAATTTCTCCATTGTTCCTACGCCGAAATTCTCAACGAGGACGTCAGACTCAGAAATAATTGTCAGCGCTTTTGCGCGACCTGTATCGGTAGATAGATCGGCGGTGACGCCTTCCTTGTTGCGATTGACCGATTGAAAGTAGGTCGCACGCCCCTCTGCATCAAAGGGCGGACCCCAAGAACGGGTGTCGTCGCCGAGGCCGGGGCGCTCTATCTTGACGACATGTGCACCCATATCCCCCAGCAACATAGTTGCGTAGGGGCCGGCGAGAACGCGCGAGAAATCAGCGATCCTTACACCACGAAGCGCGCCCACCTGCCAAATCTAGCAATGATTGCTAGAGGGAGGCGAACGCGCCCACGCGGATTCTTTGTTAGTTATCTATCTTTTTGAAGTGCGTGCTGCTCATGCTTTCCTGGTTGAGCAAGCATGTAGACAATCAGTCCCACGACTGCAATCAGCACCATAATGACCAGAGTTACCCAGTCAAGGTTGAAGAGCGCACCACGCGGGCTTGCAAGTCCTGTCGGAATGACGATGTTAATGAGCATCACTCCCAAGTAGACGACAGCGATGATGTTGATCAGCATGCCTTTAGCACCCAGAGTGAAGTGTCCGGCCGGAACCCAACCGCGAGTACGTGCAACCAACGCACCGATGGCGGTGAGCAGGAAGGAGAGGTAGATACCGCTGACTCCGAAGGAGACCAGGGATACCAACGCTGACACGTTTGCTGGGTAGGTGAAGAAGCCGATCTTAATGTCCTTAGACGGCGTGATGTTGACCATCAGCGTGAAGATCAACGGCACTACTGCGCCAAGGAGAAGGGCGTTAACCGGGGTTTTAAATCGAGGTGAGACTTTGGAGATCGACTTATAAGCCGGAGTTGCTCCGTCTCGTGCGTACGAGAAGAGCATTCTCGAACTTGCTCCGAGGATTGAGGATCCACATGAGAAGAAAGCGAAAATAACTGCCAATATCAAGATATCTCGAAGCCATGTCATGTGAATGGCATTGCCCAAGATGTAGGGAATACCGCCGGCGAAGGAGGTTGCCTTCGCATAGCCTGCTGGATCCTTTGGAGTGGAGAGCAGAAGTGCCGCAACTAGAACGAAGGAGGTAGCTCCACCGATGAGAAGCGCGTTGCGCATCGCCTTTGGAACCTGCTTGGAGGCATCACGTGTCTCTTCAGCGACATCTCCGGCTGATTCAAAGCCGTAGAAGATGAAGACGTGGGCAAGGACGGCAATCAACGCAGCCCCTGTCCACCAGTGCCCGCCGAAACCGACGCCGAGAGAGTTGGTTTTGATGTTCTCAGCACCTTGTGTGGTGAATAAGAAACCGAAGCCGTGGTTGAAGCCAGCAGCGGCAAGGATAAGTGCAATGCCAATGGTTCCGAATATTTCGACGTAGGAACCGATGCTTGCGACTCTACCCATCATCTTGGCGCCAGTGATGTTCAAGAATGTCTGAATGACCAAGAGGGCGATCGTCAACCACATAATGGTCATGTGCTTGGAAGGATCAAGGCTGAGTTTGAACCAGCTGTTGAGAATGTCGGTGATGTAAGGAACCACTCCAGTATCGACGGCTGCGATGGTGACGAGGAGTGCCATCATGTAGAACCAGCCGACCCACCAGCCATAGCGCCGACCGATAGTGTTCTTCGAATACTGATACAGGGCGCCAGAGATTGGGTAGTGGCTGCCCAGCTCGCCGAAAATCAACGCGACAAAATACATACCGATAACCGGAATAAACATCAGCCAGATATAACGAGGTCCCCCTGCGCCGGCGCCTAGTACAAAGAGCGAGTAGATGCCGACCATGGGAGATAGATAGGTGAAGGCAACACTGAAACTGTGGAACGGGCTAAGGACGCGCGAGAGCTCCTGTTTGTAACCCAGGGCTCCTAATCGCTGTTCTTCCAGAGCATCGGAGTCTTTGTGATCAGACACGGCGTATTCCTTTCAACGCTGAAGTAGTGGCCATACCCCTCAATCATCCGCGCAAACTGGGAGAATATTGTGAACGGACACACATCTACGCGGAGAATCTTGGGCTCACCTGGATCTCTGCACCCTCGTCTCAAAGTCAACAGGCTTTCGATAGATAGCGACTCCGACAAGAAGGATCGCAAGATCATTTATTACAGCAAGGGGATATAAGCCTTGCCAGAAATCTGCCTGGCCCACTGCCGGGCTTTCTCAATTTCACCTTCAAAGAGGGGGCCGTCTTTGCTTTTTACGTAAAACTCCTTTGGCTTGGCAATGGCCTTGCCGCCTAAGCGTCGAATGGCTGCAGCCATGTGGTCTTTGGCATCGCCATGGAGAAACTTCTTCACCCGAGTATCGAATGTGGTGAAGCGGATTCCCTTGAACGTCTTCTCTGGAAGCTCGTTCATCACCGCCATGGTAGCCACAGTGGGCTTCCATCCATTGATGGGGCTCCCCCAAATAACCAGATCGATTCCGGCCAAATCCGCCGCATGGAAATTTTTCACCGACATAGTCTTTGCATTGCCGTCAAGGTTGTTGACGATCTCTTCAGCCACCGCTTTAGTGTTACCGAAGTTTGAATCGTAAATTACGAGAGCGTTCATATTGCCTCTTATCGTTGCTTCAATTCTAATAAAGCAGAGGTGCATTTCAAGCCATATCGATGACTCTTATCTCACACCATTCGTGGGGCTAGAACTATCTACATGAGTCCAAACTCTCTTGCCTTCGCCCGCAATTCCTCGCGGGCGCTGGGGTGCGCGGCCTTGTCAATAATGTTGCGGGCCTGATCATTCTGGGAGTGGCCAAAGCAATCTGCGATTCCGTTTTCTGTTGCCACATAACTGTGTTGAAAGCTTGTGACGTTGCCCGCAATTCTAGGAACGATCGTTGAAACATTGGCTTTCGGGTGCCATGAGGCTAGAGCCATGAAGGACTGGCCCCCGCGAGAGTGCAGTGAGCCCACGATGAAATCTGTGGAACCTCCGAAGCCAGAATAAATGTGGCCGCGCACGTGGCTCGCATTTGCCTGGTCGAAGAGATCGACTTCAAGAGCGGCGTTGATACTTGTCATTTTCGCCTGGCGAGCAATCTGGCTGGGGTCGTTGGTGCGCTCGGTGCGCATCATCCGTACTTTTCTATTGAGATTGAGCCAGTCATAGAGTTCTTGCGAACCAAAGACGAACGATGCAGTTAACAAGATCTCGTCATCCAATACCCCGGCTTTGAAAAGATCTAGGACTCCGTCACTGAACATTTCAGACCAGATGCGAAGTCCCTTGCGCTGGATCAGCCCTGCAAGCACTGAGTCAGGAACAGCACCAATGCCAAGTTGTAGTGTGGAGTTGTCCTCGATGAGAGCTGCAATGCGTGAACCGATTTCACGGGCAGTGTCATTGACTTCTGTGGGCGGCTTGATAGCGAGTGGTTCATCTACCTCAACCAAATAGTCGATTTCGCTTTCATAAATTTGGGCATCCCCGTATGTATAGGGCATCTGCTTATTGGATTGGGCGATCACAATTCCGTCGCGGGCACGGGCGGCATCGATGGCTGCCGGCAGAACGTTTACTTCCGTGCCAAGGCTTACAGTGTCAAAACGTGGCGGTGACGTATGGAGCATGACCACATCTGGGCGATAGTGGTCGCGATAGAGGACTGGAAGAAGGCTCAGGCGTGTAGGAATGTAACTCAGCCGTGCGTGACCACGCATCGCCGTCCCCACAAAGGCAGACTCATAGGTCACGCCTTCTCGGTCGGGAATTCCGGGCTGGGCATTGAGCATGTGGAGTCGAAATTCTGGGACGCACTCATCGGCTAGGGCAAGAAGAGTCTTGGGTGTCGCGAAATTTCCGGAGGCGACGATTCGCGGATTGGATGGAAGACTGGAGAGGATCGATTTGAGTTGTTCTACCGTAATAACTCGCACATAACGAGGATAGCACGCGTGGATCTCCATCTATATTAGAGTGAGGAGATGAAGAATTCCCGACCGCTATTGATCGTGTTATCAATCATCACTGTGGTCGGCATCTCACTGGGAACAATCACATATTTCAATCGAGCACTGCTCGAGCACGTCTATGTTTACAACTGCGGGATCATCGATTACAAACCTCAGTCAATGAGTCCTCACTGCGCTAATGCCGGTGCCGGTGTAGGCAATCTCGAATGGGATGCCTGGGGAGCGAAAAGTGCCACTGGCACCGGGCTTTACGGTGTCAATTTGTGCAAGCCAACGTGCGCTCGTGGTAAATGGAAATTCGCCGATGTAAATGTCACTCTGAGCAAATCAGTTGCCACAAATGGCAAGACTATTCTGAGCCGGATTGACATCATTACGAAAGACAAAAAGGATCTCCCCCAGTCCAATTCGCCCTCTTTTGGATGGGACTTGGAGCGAAAGCCGCTTACCTCGCCGAAGAAAAAAGCAAGGTGAGCGCTAAGAGAAGGATTCCACCGGCCGACAATGCGGTCAGGGCGCGGCGAACTTTCGGTTTTGCAAGAGCCACCGATGCACGGTCAACTGCACCAATCAGAAATGAATACCACAACGTGGAAACCGTGGCTTGAACGCAGGCCAGTATGAAGATTCCCAACCCAAGTGAGAAATCCTTAGGGACAAATTGCGGAATGAAAGCCACCGCAAAGACAGCAGCTTTGACGTTGGTCATGTTGGTGAAAAGTCCCAACCGGTAGGCCGGCCCAAGCCCCAATTTTGCCCCGCCTTTGATGTCGAATTTGCCATGTTCGTGACGCAAGGTGAGGAGGGTTTGCAGGCTCAAAAGAATCAGGAACGCCACACCTGCATATTTCAAAATGTTGTAGGCGGTATGTGAGTGGGCAAAGACTTGGGATAGTCCGATGCCCGATGCTGCTCCCCAGATGATCAAGCCAGAGCTATTGCCCAGAACGGAAGTGAAAGCAGCCCGCTTTCCGCCGATAATGGATTGGCGTAGCACCATTGCCACTCCCTGCCCAGGAACAATGGCAAGAAGCAGGGCCGTTAGTGCAAATGCAGGGATGACCTTTAAAAGCTCGATTGCGTAAGTCAATTACCTAAACTGGCATTCTCATATTAGAGAGGGATAATTTTAGACTCAAAGCTTGCGCGATCCACGACAAGCATGTGGTGGTTAGGCAACGGCTCCCACCCCTGGTGTGGCCAGCCAGTCGATGCCACGACAACACCATCTATATCTTTTCGGTAGTGCAGGTCGTAATAGTCAGGATCACCGAAGGTGGGGCGGCGCTCGGGGTCGAATTCAGCGAGAGCGATAAATTGGTCTCCGTTCATGATCATCGCGTTGATGCTGGAGTAGTCGGCGTGTTCTTTGACAATTGCCACTGCCCTCTCCACGCCGGCGACAAAGCCGTGCTTTCTCACCTCTGTCAAGATCAGGTAGAAGTAGCGCTCGCTATCGGTCTCCCCCGTGATCATCCACGTGAATTCTGGGTCGATGAATTCATCCAGGGCGCTGGGAGGATTGATGGAGCCGTTATGGATAAAAGTGAAATCGTTGTAGACGAAGGGGTGCGCATTGTTCTCGGAGACCGGCAGACCCGGAGTCGCCCAGCGAAGATGGAGCAATCCCCCGTCGGTATTGGCATCTGCGATAGCGGAATCAAATTGGGAACTCGTGTGCGCCATCTCGGCGGCCCGAACGAGATGGGCGCCCTCGGACTCGCGATCAAGGGTGGCGACCCCCCAACCGTCGCAATGAATGGCTGAAAGCGCGACGAAATCTCTAAATCCCGAGCCAGCCATTGCGGGAAAAGTCGTTTCATGGCGAGAAACGAAGCCCATTAAGCGACACATATGGGTATTTCCCCTTCCAAAATCCTGCGGCCTCGGGACAAATACTACGTGGTTAGCATAATAGAGTACTGATTGGTAACAGAAGATGAATTTTGAGTGCCGGAAGAAAAAATCCAACAATTCGCGATCTGCGACACGATTCCCTATTGCCCCCACAATTGTGAGACAAATTACAGTCTAGGTAGGAGACTTTGCCTAGAAAGATTGCTCGGTGCCCCCTCACCGACCCGAAATCTACTTCGGTCCGAACGGATCTGAGTGAAAACGGCTACAGGAGGATATTTTGCCGAACCAAACAGATGACGAACTTCGCTTAGCTGAACTTGGATATAAACAAGAACTCAACCGAAGTTGGAGTGGCTTTTCCAACTTCGCGATTTCTTTCTCAATCATTTCAATTCTTGCTGGTTGTTTTACAACATTTGCCCAAGGTTGGAATTACGGCGGGCCCGTTGCAATCTCTATTGGATGGCCGCTGATCTCTGCCTTTATTCTGATCATCGGATTGTGCATGTCCGAACTGGCATCTGCCTATCCAACATCGGGTGGAATTTACTGGTGGGCCTCCAAGTTGGGCGGAGCAAAGGCCGGTTTCTACACCGGCTGGCTCAACTTGATTGGACTTCTCGCCGTGACTGCATCAGTCGGCTATGGCGCTGCATTCTTCTTGAACACTCTGATCGGCGATATCTCTCCCAAATACGCAACAAGTTTCCTCAAGGGCGAGTACCTGAAGCAACAGTTCTTCTGGTTCATGATCCTGATGATCTTCGTAACCATCGTAAATATTTTCGGTGGACACTTGCTTGCGATTATCAACAACGTCTCGGTCTGGTGGCACGTATTCGGTGCCGCCGCCATCATCGGCATTTTGATCTTCGCACCAAAGCAGCACCAATCACTCAAGTGGATGTTCACGACCCAGATCAACAACTCTGGGTTCGGCAATAGCCATTCCACATATTTGCTATTTGTGCTTCCGCTTGGCTTCTTGCTGACCCAGTACACAATTACCGGGTTCGACGCCTCGGCTCACCTTTCTGAGGAGACTCAAGGCGCGCATATGGCGGCGGCACGAGGAATCTGGCAGTCCATCTTCTACTCTGCAGTAGGCGGATACGTCCTTCTGATGGCATTCATCTATGCAGCAAAGCCAGACATCATCAACTCGACCGACCTCAAGATAAATCCATATGGACAGGGCTCCATCTTCACGCTGCTGGTCAATGCGCTAGGCGATGGTGCGCTCTTCCGATTGGTACTGGTTATTTCCACCGCGGGCCAAATCTTCTGTGTGGCAGCATGCCTTACATCGTGCTCGCGCATGATGTTTGCTTTCTCGCGTGACGGTGCTGTACCCGGAAACCGTTTCTGGAAGAAAGTTAACAAGCACCGCGTTCCTTTGAACGCAGTTCTAGTTTCTGCAGTTATCGGCGTCATCATCACACTGCCAGCTCTGTACAAGAGTCCAAGCGGTGCACCTACAGCCTTCTACGCTGTAGTTTCGGTTGCGGTTATCGGTCTGTATCTAGCGTTCCTCATTCCTATCTACCAACGCTGGAAGATGGGGGATAAATTCGTTGGAGGTCAGTGGACACTTGGTAGCAAGTACAAGTGGATGAACCTTGTGGCAGTTATTGAAATTGCTGTCATTTCCGTCTACTTCATCCTTCCATTTAGCCCGGCGGGTATTCCTTGGAACAAGGGATTCACCTGGACAGCAGTCAACTATGCGCCGATACTTACCTTCGGCGCATTGCTTATTCTGTGGATCTGGTGGCACCTATCGGTGAAGAACTGGTTCAAGGGACCAATTCGAACGATCGATCAATAAAAGTAAAAGTCGCCATACAAAAAGCCCGTCGCGTAACTGCGGCGGGCTTTTTCCATCCACCGAATGAATAGCCCACTATATGTAGTGGTTGTGGCACTAGATATGGGGGTTGTCTTTTAAATGGAAACTGGAATACTTGCACCCATGTCATCATTGAGCGTTGAAACATTAAAAAAGGAAATAAAAGAAGGCAAAATCGACACAGTGATTGTTGCCATGACGGACATGCAAGGACGTTTGGTAGGTAAGAGAATTCATGGAGAGCATTTTCTTAACGACACCCTCGCCCACGGCACAGAAGGTTGCAACTATTTACTGGCAGTCGACATGGAAATGAATACCGTCGGCGGCTACGAGATGTCCTCGTGGGAGCGCGGCTACAGCGACTTCGTCATGGAGCCAGATATGTCCACACTTCGACGCGTTCCTTGGCAAGAAGGTGCCGCCATGGTTCTTGCCGATGTGAAGTGGTTGGATGGGAAAGACGTTGTTGCCTCACCTCGCCAGATTTTGCGCAAGCAGGTGAAAGCGCTAGAGGATGCTGGCATGAAGCCGTATGTCGGAACCGAACTTGAATTCGTCCTCTTCAACAACACATACGAGGATGCTTGGAACAAGCACTACATCGGATTGACTCCAGCGAATCAGTACAACGTGGACTACTCCCTCATGGGAGGCGCACGCGTTGAACCGCTTCTTCGCGCGATCCGACTGGGCATGTCCGGAGCCGGCATGATGGTCGAGTCCGTGAAGGGTGAGTGCAACTTCGGTCAGCATGAGATCGCCTTTCGCTACTCCGATGCCCTCAGCAACTGCGACAACCACGTGATTTATAAGAATGGTGCCAAGGAAATCGCCGCGCAATCAGGTTACGCGCTGACCTTCATGGCCAAGCCCAATGAGAAGGAGGGCAACTCCTCTCACATCCACTGCTCCTTCCGTGGCCTCAATGACGAACTCGTTATGGTCGATGAGAAGGATCCACAAGGCATGAGCGATATCGGACGCTACTTCATCGCCGGTCAGATCGCCCATCTGCGCGAGCTTGCGTTGATGTTCGCGCCCAACATCAACTCCTACAAGCGCTATGTTCCCGGATCATTCGCGCCAACTGCTATCCGTTGGGGACGCGACAACCGCACCTGCGCACTTCGCCTAGTCGGCCATGGGCAGGGACTTCGTTTAGAGAACCGGGTACCTGGAGGAGACGTCAATCCGTACTTGGCCGTTGCCGGAATCATCGCGGCTGGTCTAGATGGCATCAAGAAGAAAATGACACTCGAGCCCATTTTCGAAGGCAACGCGTACGCCTCAGATTCCTCTCGCGTACCTTCCACGATGCTTGAAGCGCAGGAACTCTGGTCGGAGAGCGCCTGGATCAAAGAAACATTCGGTGCCGAGGTGCAAGATCACTACACCAACTACGCCGAAGTCGAATTGGCCGCATACGGCAAGGCAGTTACAAACTGGGAACTCTTCCGCAATTTTGAAAGGTCTTGATGCCGTGTCACACACGTACGATGTAATAAATCCGGCAACAGAGAAACTCGTAACAACTATCGAACACCTCGATCTCGAGGGCACCGATGCAGTCATTGCCAAGGCAGCCAAGGCGTTTGAGACGTGGCGCAATGTGGCACCTGGTGATCGTGCGAAGTTGCTCCGCCGATTTGCCGATGTAGTAGCCGACCATAAAGAGGAGTTGGCCCAGTTGGAGATTGCCAACTCCGGCCACACTCGCGGCAATGCCCTCTGGGAAGTGGATAACGTCGTAAACGTCCTTACCTACTACTCCGCAGCCCCCGAGCGTCTCTTTGGTCGACAAATTCCTGTACCTGGTGGCATCAACATAACCTTCAAAGAACCACTCGGCGTGGTCGGCGTGATCGTGCCCTGGAACTTCCCGATGCCCATTGCCGGTTGGGGCTTCGCCCCAGCCCTTGCAGCAGGCAACACGGTTGTTCTAAAACCTGCCGAAGCCACGCCATTGACTGCGATGAGAATCGGCGAGCTCGCACTCCTTGCAGGCCTTCCAGTTGGAGTCTTCAACGTGCTGCCCGGAAAGGGCAGTATCGTCGGAGCACGCTTTGTCACCCACCCTGCCGTTCGCAAGGTGGTCTTCACCGGTTCGACTCAAGTGGGCAAGGGCATCATGGCTGGATGCGCAGACCAGGTGAAGCGAGTAACTCTCGAGCTTGGTGGCAAGTCCTCCAACATTATCTTCGCTGATGCAGATATCGAAAAGGCCGCCGCGGCTGCCCCTGGATCCTTTCTGGATAACGCAGGTCAAGATTGCTGCGCCCGTTCGCGAATCCTTATTCAGAAAAGCGCCTTCGATACATTCATGGAGCACTTCGAGGTCGCCATCAAGGCGTTCCGTGTAGAGGATCCAACCTTGGCAACTGCTGAGATGGGACCGCTCATCTCGCGCAAGCAGTTTGACGTCGTGCAGACATTCCTGGACGAGCCCATCGCATTCAAGGGAAATATGCCATCAGGGCCCGGCTACTGGATGGCACCCACGGTTTTGTTGCCAAAGAACACGCAAGCTCGTTCCTGGCGCGAAGAAGTCTTCGGACCTGTCGTCTCCGTGATGACATTCGAAGACGAGGCTGAAGCAATCGCCATGGCCAACGACAGCGAATACGGACTTTCAGGATCGATCTGGACTCGCGATATCGGGCGCGCCCTGCGCGTCTCACGCGGGGTGGAGACCGGAAACCTTTCGGTTAACTCCCACTCCTCCGTTCGTTTCTGGACGCCATTTGGCGGATTCAAACAATCTGGTCTCGGACGCGAGTTGGGGCCAGACGCACTAGATTCATTCACCGAAGTTAAGAACGTCTTCATTTCCAACGACTAGGAGCTCATGACAATGTCAAAACGATTAGAAGGTCGCGTCGCCACAATTACCGGCGGCGGAAGCGGAATCGGACTAGCAACAGCACGACGCTTTGCTAGCGAGGGCGCCAAAGTCGTCATCGTAGACATGAACCCTGAATCAGGTGAGTCAGCAGCCAAAGAGGTCGGCGGAATATTTGTCAAAGCAAATGTCACCGAGACCGCAGATGTCGAGAACATGTACAAGGTGGCATTCGACACTTACGGACGCATCGATATCGCCTTCAACAACGCCGGAATTTCACCTCCGGATGATGATTCGATTCTGACAACAGGTCTGGATGCATGGGACCGCGTCAACAAGGTCAACCTCACCAGCGTATTTCTGTGCTGCAAGTACGTAATCCCTTACATGCAAAAAGCCGGCAAGGGTTCCATCATCAACACCGCATCCTTCGTCGCCACAATG
>JANMBV010000062.1:0-4313 GCA_031360585.1 Actinomycetes bacterium
CAGTGAAGAGTTCCCAAAAGAAGACAATGAATCGAGGCGCGAAGTCATGAAAGAGAAAATTGTTCTTGCCTATTCCGGAGGACTGGATACTTCAGTGGCGATCGGATGGATTGAACGCGAGACTGGTGCCGAAGTAATCGCCGTTGCCGTCGATGTCGGACAGGAAGGTGAAGATCTCCAAGTCATCAAGGAACGCGCCTTGGCGTGTGGTGCGATCGCGGCTGAAGTCGTTGATGCTCGTGAGGAGTTTGCCAACGAATACTGTTTGCCAGCACTTAAGGCGAACGCACTTTACATGGATCGTTATCCGTTGGTCTCGGCCCTTTCGCGCCCATTAATCGTCAAACACCTCGTTGCAGCTGCCAGAAAGCACGGCGCTTCTCGCGTTGCTCACGGTTGCACAGGCAAAGGTAATGATCAGGTGCGTTTCGAGGTTGGCACGGGAGCACTGGCTCCCGATCTAACTTCCTACGCCCCCGTTCGTGATTCAGGTATGACGCGCGATCGGGCCATTGCGTTCGCGCATGAGAAGAATTTACCAATCGAGACTACAAAAAAGAATCCGTTTTCCATAGATCAAAATGTATGGGGCCGTGCGGTTGAAACTGGCTTCTTGGAAGACATTTGGAATGCCCCGACTGAGGCCGTGTATTCCTACACTCAGGATCCATCGATTCCACGTGAAGCCGATGAAGTAATCATCACCTTCACAAAGGGTGCTCCTACGGCAATTGACGGACATCCTGTGACAATGCTCCAAGCCATCGTCGAACTCAACCGTCGTGCTGGAGCGCAAGGTGTAGGTCGTCTGGATATGGTTGAAGATCGACTTATCGGAATCAAGAGCCGTGAGGTCTATGAAGCACCTGGTGCTTTGGCACTCATAACTGCACACCAAGAGTTAGAAAATGTCTGTGTTGAACGCGATCTGGCCCGTTTCAAACGAGCCAGCGAACAACGATGGGGAGAACTCGTATATGACGGTCTCTGGTTCTCACCGCTGCGCGAAGCTTTGGATGGCGTTTTCAATTACGCGAACGAATTCGTCAGCGGAGATGTCCGTTTGAAAATGCACGCGGGACATTGTTGGGTAACGGGGCGTCGTAGCGAAACATCTCTCTATGATTTCGACATGGCTACCTACGATGAGGGTGACACTTTCGATCAATCATTGGCCAAGGGTTTTGTTGATCTTTGGGGCCTTCCTACCCGTATCGCCTCTGCCAGAAACTTGAAGGCGAAAAAGTAGCAATGACGTTATGGGGAGGTAGATTTTCTAGCGGTCCGGCCAGTGATGTCTTTGCGCTGTCGCAGAGTATTGATTTCGACTGGCGCCTTGCTCCGTATGATCTTCGGTCCTCCCTTGCTCACTTGAAAGTTCTCGAAAATGCCAAGTTGATTCAAAAATCAGATGCGGACTCGATCCGAAGCACCCTCAAGGAGATGCAGGTCGAACTCCTTGAGGGGACCCTGCTTCCCTCTGATCAAGACGAAGACGTGCACAGCGCCCTTGAAAGAATGATGACGCAGAGATTAGGACCACTCGGCGGCGCACTCCGTGCGGGAAGGTCGCGCAATGACCAGGTTGCAACCGATCTCCGGCTCTTTGCCCTCGATCATATGTTGCAGCTGGTGGAGTTTCTCATTGCCCTTCAACGAGCGATTCTGATAAAGGCCAACGAGTATAAAGACGCGCCTGCACCTGGCTTCACCCATCTGCAGCACGCCCAGCCTGTTCTCTTTGGTCATGAGTTGGCAAAGCATGCCCACAGTTTTGATCGTGACCTCTCGCGGATCCGAGATTGGTATACGCGCACGTCGTTTTCGCCTCTTGGTGCAGGTGCGCTGGCGGGTTCGTCGCTGAAATTGGATCCGGAAGCAAGCGCTGTCGATTTGGGTTTTTCTGGGGCAATTGAAAACAGTATTGATGCCGTGAGCGATCGAGATTTCGTGTCGGAGGCTCTCTTCATCCTCTCCATGATCGGAATTCATCTTTCACGGATGGGTGAGGAGTGGTGCTTGTGGTCGAGCACCGAGTTCGGTTGGGCCAAGTTAGACGATGCCTACGCAACCGGTTCCTCGATCATGCCTCAGAAAAAGAACCCCGACATTGCTGAACTTGCCAGGGGCAAGGCGGGGCGTCTGATCGGGAACCTCACCTCTGTGCTTGCAATGCTGAAAGGCCTGCCCTTTGCCTACAACCGAGATCTTCAAGAGGACAAGGAGCCACTTTTCGATTCAATAGACACCTTGGCTCTGGTTCTTCCTGCCTTCGCTGGGATGGTGATGACGACGACCTTCGATCGCGAAAAGATGAGCAGATCAGCATCCACTGGCTTCTCACTTGCTACCGAAATCGCCGACTTTCTCGTCCGCGCGGGGATTCCGTTTGCGCAAGCACACGAGGCTGCCGGTAAATGCGTTCATCTATGTGAGGAATCGGGTCGGGAGCTCCACCAAATAACCGATGCCGAGTTCATTGCGATCCATCCGTCATTGACTCCAGAGGTTCGCGGAGTTCTTACGGTCGATGGGGCATTGGGTTCGCGCACCACTTTTGGGGGAACTGCGCCTAAAAATGTTGAATCCCAAATCGCGCAACTCGATTCGAAAATCTCCCAATCCGAGAAATGGTTTGCCGACAAGGCCAAGCACTTTTCGGGCATGATGGGGCAATGAACTTACTGGATGACCTGAAATGGCGAGGTCTCTTCGCGCAATCAACCGACGAAGACGCTCTGAAGAAGGCTTTGGAAAAACCACTCACGCTTTACATTGGTTTTGATCCGACGGCCCCGAGTTTGGGAATTGGAAATCTAGTCGTTCTTCTGGTGCTGCGCCGTTTCCAATTGGCCGGACATCATCCCATCGCCCTTGTGGGTGGGGCAACGGGCTTGGTGGGAGATCCCGGTGGAAGGAATGAAGAACGAACTCTTAATAGCGAAGATGTCGTCGAGAATTGGGCTGGCAGGTTTCGCAATCAACTTTCTCAGTACTTGGATTTTGAAGCCCCTACTAACCCTGCGCGGATCGTCAATAACCTCGAGTGGACAGCGCCAATGTCGGCGATTGAATTCTTGCGCGATATCGGAAAGCACTTCAGCGTCAATCAGATGTTGGCAAAGGAATCTGTTTCTGCGCGTTTGGAAAGCGGAGGGATTTCTTATACGGAATTCTCTTATCAAGTACTGCAATCCCTGGATTTTCTTGAACTATTTCGTCGCTTCAATTGCACATTACAAGTTGGAGGATCAGATCAATGGGGAAATATTGTTGCTGGGCTTGACCTAATTCGTCGAGTTGAAAGTAGGAGTGCTCATACGATGACGGTGCCGCTGCTGATGAAAGCCGATGGTACGAAGTTCGGGAAAACAGCTGGGGGAAATGTTTGGCTCGATCCTTCAATGACATCTCCGTACGCGTTCTACCAATACTGGCTCGCATCAGATGACCGAGACGTCATGAGATTTCTAAAAGTCTTCTCTTTTCTGTCACACGAAGAAATTCTCGTGATAGAAAAATCACATATAGAAAATCCTGGTTTACGTACAGCACATCGTGTCCTTGCGCGGGAACTCACGACTCTGGTGCATAGTGCTCAGGATTGCGAGCGGGTCGAGGCTGCCTCCCGCGCCCTCTTTGGCCAAGGCGAGCTCAAAGACCTAGATGAAGCCACTTTGGAGAGTGCCCTTTCCGAGCTCCCGCATGCGACTGTGGCCAATTTAGGCGAAATTCCCAGCTGGGTGGACCTCATCGTGGCCTCAGGAGTGGTCGATTCCAAGTCAGCGGCGCGCCGAATCCTCAAAGAAGGCGGGGCCTATCTCAACAACGTAAAGATCACCGGAGAAGACTTTTCTCCCTCTCCGAGTGACTTCCTTTTTGGCCGTTTTGCCATCTTGCGAAAAGGCAAGCGAGATTTGGTTGCAGTAGAGGTAGTAAAAAAACATTGATTTATAAGGTTTTTCCCGTGAGGCAGAACCCGATTTGCCCGATTTGACCCTGTAGCGACACCGCCCTATAGTTACGCCGTTGCTATGAATCGGACGATTTAAGGCCGAATAGCAGTTAGGTTTACAAATCAAAGATTAGTTGGTTCTACGCGGTTTGACCGCGCAAGCGCCTCTGCACTAGATTTGTAGGTCTGCCCTGAAAACGAAGAGAGATCTTCGAAAGCAGTGCGCATCCGTACCTTGAGAACTCAACAGCGTGCTAATAAGTCAATGCCAATGTGGCTCTTCTTGCCATGTCTAAAAACTTTCGGGTTTTGAGCGTGCAAGGGTGAGACCACGAATAAATACTTCAATGAGGTATGG
>JANMBV010000133.1:0-66419 GCA_031360585.1 Actinomycetes bacterium
AACGATTGTTGCCACATGGAGCCAGGCTGGCAATAGTGCAAAGGGACTTGCCGCCTCGACTGGAATTTCGCTCGCACAGATCAAGTCCGTCGAAGTCCAGTACACAGATACTCATGCCCCCGTTGTGCGGGGAGAAATCTAGAAAGTGTTGAGAAGTTTAGTGCGCCCGAGTAAATTGCCTAGGTATGGAACCACTTACTCTCTCAGTTGACTGCGGTGGTTTGGGTATCAAGGCATCGGTTCTCGACAATGCTGGAACGATGCGGATACCACCGGTACATGTCCCCACCCCTTATCCGCTAACGCCTGAGCGCTTTGTCGCGACGGTGAAGGCAATCGCTGATTCCCTTCCCAAGGCTGATCGCGCAACCGTGGGCATGCCAGGCATGCTCCGTCATGGTGTCGTCGTAGCAACTCCACATTACATAAACGCCGCGGGCCCGCTCACTCGTCAAGATCCCGATCTGAAGGCGGCATGGGAGGGTTTTGACATGCGCTTTGCCCTCACTGAAGCACTCGGAATGCACGCCTTGGTTCTTAACGATGCTGAGGTTCATGGAGCGGGCGTAGTTGCAGGTTCTGGTTTTGAGATTGTTCTGACTTTAGGTACGGGATTGGGGTGCGCGGTTTTCGACGGTGGAATTCTTGCACCCCACATCGAACTCTCCCACGCAACAGTTCGCCGTTCGACGACTTACGATGAATGGGTCGGTGAGCAAGAGCGACGACGGATGGGGGACAGTTTCTGGTCGCGGCGCGTTCGTGCGATGGTGGATGAACTACGCCCGGTATTTCATTGGGACCGACTTTATCTCGGTGGCGGGAATTCACGTCGAATCAAGGATTCGATTGTCCGTAAATTGGGAGATGATGTGGTTGTTGTTCCCAATGAAGCTGGCATTATTGGCGGCGTGAGGGCTTGGGGTTTGATTTCTGAAGGCTAGTATTGACCAACTCCTTCCCCACCGACTCTCACTAAGGATCTCTCGATGGCCACTACACGTATTAAAGTTTCAGCTTTCGCCTTGATAGCTGTGAGCGCTCTTGTACTTTCAGCTTGTTCTACTCCCACCGCGCCACTTGCCGCGCGGCCGGCCGCCCAGACCCCTGGCGATCAATCCGTGGCCAAACTTGTGCCCGCCGATGTATCGGTAGATGGCACCCTTACCTTCGGCTCCGACGGTACATATCCTCCCAACGAATTTGTTGGAACTGACGGCAAGACAATGCAAGGAATGGACATCGATCTCGGCAAAGCAATCGCTGCAAAACTTGGTCTCAAGGCAGCCTTCGTGAACGCCCCGTTTGACTCCATTATCCCTGCGATTCAGTCCGGCAAGTACGAAGCCGGAATATCGTCTTTCACGGATAACAAGGACCGCGAGAAGGTTCTTGATTTCGTCACCTACTACACCGCAGGGTCTTCTTGGGCTGCAAAGACTGGTTCAACAACTACTCTTGACACAGCTTGCGGAAAGAACATCGCCGTGCAAAAAGGCACCGTTCAGGTTGATGACGTAACCGCGCGATCAAAGACATGTACATCAGCAGGCAAGGCTGCCATCAAGGTCAATCAATACCAGTCGCAGCAAGATGCGACCGCCTCGGTGGTTTCCGGTAAGAATGACGCAATGCTGGCGGATTCACCTGTTACTGGTTACGCAGTGAAGACCTCCAGCGGTCAACTTGTGGTAGTTGGAACCGTTTACGGTGCAGCGCCATACGGAATTGCTCTGCCTAAGGGCAATGGTGATTTCGCAAAAGCTGTTCAAGGCGCTGTCAATGCGATCATTGCAGATGGCTCGTACAAGACGATCCTTGACAAATACGGTGCTGCGGACGGCGCTGTGACGACTTCGCTCATCAACGCCGCAAAATAGTTCGTCAACTCACAACTAAGCGGATAGATTCGCATCCGTGAGTTCACATATCTCGGAGGGGCGACCCAAAGCAATTCGGGCCGTCCCTGTTCGGCATCCGGGCCGCTGGGTCGCCGCTGGAATAATTGCGATCCTGGCGATCCTGGCGATCCACGCCGTTGTAACAAATCCACGATTCCATTGGGCAGAGCAAGCCAAATATGCATTTGATTCGAGTGTGATTGCTGGTGTGCGTACTACCCTCACGCTCACCTTCTTCTCCATGCTTATCGGTGTAGTACTCGGCATCATTCTCGCTGTCATGCGCTTGTCGTCTAATCCGCTTGTGTCGGGGGCGGCTTGGTTGTACATCTGGATATTCAGAGGCACCCCGGTGCTTGTGCAGTTGCTCGTCTGGGCCAGCCTTGGCGCCCTTTTCCCGACTCTTGGCCTTGGAATTCCATTTGGACATGTTTTCTTCTCCGCTCGGACTTTTGACCTCATTCCAGGTCTAGCCGCGGCCCTTCTCGGTCTTGGCCTAAATGAAGCTGCGTACATGTCGGAGATTGTGCGTGCTGGGATTCTCTCTGTAGATGAGGGGCAAAGCGAGGCGGCGACTGCACTCGGGATGACGAAGATGCTTACGTTACGTCGTATCGTGCTACCTCAGGCGATGCGAGTAATAGTGCCACCAACAGGCAATGAGACGATCTCAATGTTGAAGACAACTTCCCTTGTTGCTTATGTCCCTTATTACGAACTCCTCTTCAAGGTGCAGAATATTTACACGCGGACGTATCAAGTGATGCCGATGTTGATTATGGCCAGTCTCTGGTATCTGAGCATGACGAGCGTCTTGATGGTTGGTCAGTACTACATAGAACGTCGCTTTGCGCGGGGATCGTTGCGCACTCTTCCCCCGACGCCCGTACAAAGATTCCGGACTCGTTTTCTTGGGATAAGTGGCTGAGTATGTCAATACCTATGGTGCTGGCTGAGAACGTCTACAAATCCTTTGGTCGTTTGGAAGTGCTCAAAGGCATCGACCTAGAAGTGGCAGCGCGCGAGGTCTTATGCATCATCGGACCATCTGGCTCGGGTAAGTCAACCTTCCTTCGCTGTATCAATCATTTGGAGAAGATTGATGCCGGAAGATTGAGTGTGAATGGAGAGCTCGTTGGATACCACGAAAAGGGCGGTTTACTTCATGAAATGCGCGAGCGTGAAGTTGCGGCGCAAAGGCAGAAGATCGGCATGGTTTTTCAGAGTTTCAATCTATTTCCTCATATGACGGTTCTGGGGAACGTGATGGAGGCCCCTCTGAATGTGCGAGGTGAAACGAAATCGGTAGTGCAAGAGCGCGCCGTCAAATTGCTCGAACGAGTTGGATTGCAGGACAAGATCAATAACTATCCATCCCAACTATCGGGTGGTCAGCAGCAACGAGTTGCAATCGCCCGGGCGCTCGCCATGGAACCGGCTTTAATGCTCTTTGATGAGCCTACAAGCGCGCTTGACCCTGAATTGGTCGGTGAAGTGCTCGACGTGATGCGTAAATTGGCTGAGGACGGCATGACGATGATTGTCGTAACACACGAGATGAATTTCGCTCGAGAAGTGGGCGATGCACTGGTGTTCATGGATGGCGGAGTAGTCGTGGAATCGGGACATCCTCGCGATGTACTAGGCAACCCGCAGCAAGAGCGTACAAAAGCATTCTTATCGAAGGTGCTCTGAGCTGACAAGGTGGTCGATCATGGGAGAGAAAGTTACATTCGCCAGTAACGGTAGAACGTGTGAGGGATACTTGGCAATTCCGAAAAGTGGAAGCGGCTCGGCCGTCATCGTGATTCAAGAATGGTGGGGTCTGGTTGGACACATCACATCAATCGCGGATCGATTCGCTGAAGTAGGTTTTGTTGCCCTTGCGCCGGATCTTTACCATGGGGTGATTGCTAAAGAACCAGACCATGCGATGAAGATGTTGATGGGGCTAGCGATGGACAAAGCGGCCCTTGATATTGATGGTGCAGCGAAATATTTGAGAGATCGTGATGACGTTTCCGGCAAAGGAATCGGCGCGGTGGGCTTCTGCATGGGCGGCTCACTTGCTCTTTGGAGTGCGACCCTGGCCCCAGAGATCATCGCAACGGTTGCTTTCTATCCAGGACTACCTTGGGCGCGCATGTCTCCTGATTGGCAGGACTACTCTGGAAAGAGCGCGCAAATCCATTGCAGCGAATCTGATGGAACATCCACGGCTGCGGGGATCCAAGAAGCCGTCAAATCAATCAAGTCTGCTGACGGAAAAGTCGAGACTTTTGATTACCCGGGCACTCACCATGCGTTCTTCAACGATGAACGTCCCGAAGTGTTTGACGCCGAAGCATCGGCCCTGGCATGGGATCGGATGATTACCTTCTTTAATACCTCAATTGGATAGCTTTCCAATTAAGAGGCGTGGAGAGAAGCCTCGCGGACTTTGTTGCCGAGGATAACTGCTCGATCGTCTTCGGTAAGGCCACCCCAGATTCCGTATGGCTCCTGAATTGCCAGAGCCTGCTTTCGGCACTGTTTCATGACCGGGCACGATGAGCAGACGGCGAGTGCCTTGTTCTCTCTATTTCGCCTACTTGGTCCACGTTCTCCATCTGGATGGAAAAACATTTCCGAGGGAAGATCTCTGCAGGCACCGTGATTCTGCCACTGCCAGATTTCTAGAAGTGGCTTTAGTAGACGCGCTGTATCGGGCATGTTCACTCTCCTTATGTCTTTCATGACTCTACGAGGGCAAAGGGGTGCATTCAATGAACGACCTCTGGGAGTCCTCTGTGTTTTCGCCTAGTTTGGGTTTTATGTCTATCGAATACCACCGATAGACTTCACGCCTTCAAGGTGCAGGAGGGGAAAATGGGCGATAACGAGAAGGTCGCAATGCTGGGGCTGACCTACGACGATGTCCTCCTTCTTCCAGATGCCTCAGAGGTAATTCCCAGTGAAGTTGATACCTCCACCCGTCTGACCCGCAATATTTCACTCCGGATTCCTCTTGTTTCCTCGCCGATGGACACCGTGACTGAATCTGAGATGGCAATTGCCATGGCAAAAGCAGGTGGCATTGGCATCATTCATCGCAATCTGCCAGTCCAAGAACAAGTAACCCATGTGAAGTTGGTCAAGGGCGTAGGACTGGCTGGTGCGGCCGTGGGCGTTGGGGATGACGGTTTTGCCAGGGCGAAGGCACTTATTGAAGCGGGGGTTGATGTCGTCGTTGTCGACACCGCACATGGACATCACCGTGGAGTACTGGATGCGATTGCAAGGATTAAAAAATATTCACCCGGCACGGAGATTATTGGCGGAAACGTGGCAACTCGGGCGGGAGCCCAAGCGCTCATAAACGCAGGTGCGGATGCCGTCAAAGTTGGAGTTGGTCCCGGATCGATATGTACTACTCGCGTTGTAACGGGCGTGGGCGTTCCTCAGATCACCGCGATTATGGAAGCAAGCAAAGCGTGCGGCAAAGCCGGTATTCCCCTGATCGCTGATGGTGGGCTGCAATATTCCGGCGACATCGTGAAAGCACTTGTTGCAGGCGCGGACACTGTCATGCTCGGCTCTCTTCTGGCCGGCTGCGATGAGTCACCCGGTGAATTGGTCGAAATCGACGGCCGGAAATACAAGGCATACCGAGGAATGGGATCTTTGAGCGCCATGCAAACTCGAGGTGGCAAGAAGTCGTACTCTAAGGATCGATACATGCAAGATGACGTTCTCTCCGAAGATAAATTGGTTCCAGAAGGTATCGAAGGCAAGGTTGCCTACCGTGGTCCACTCGCTCACGTTGCACACCAGCTAATCGGAGGGCTGCGTCTTGGTATGGGCTATGCCGGTGCGGCAGATATTGCATATCTTCGTCGCGAGGGTCGCCTCATTCAGATTACGAGTGCGGGACTTCAGGAAAGCCATCCTCACGATGTTTTGGATATCGCGTCAGCCCCGAACTACACGAGAAATAACTAGAGGGGGAGCCATGAGTGAAATCGAGATTGCACCGGGAAAGCGCGCTCGCCAAGCATATTCTTTTGACGACATAGCGATCGTTCCTAGTCGGCGCACACGTGACCCAGAAGAAGTTTCCACGTCATGGCAGATTGATGCATACAAATTTGGAATTCCCATGCTGGCTGCCCCGATGGACTCCGTGGTCTCTCCCGAGAGCGCGATTGAAATCGGTCGCCTCGGTGGCCTGGCCGTTCTCAACCTTGAGGGACTCTGGACCCGCTATGAGGATCCGCGAATTCCACTCGGTGAGATAGCCTCGATGCCAGATGTTCACGCCACTCGTCGAATGCAGGAGATTTACGCAGCTCCGATTCAGCCGACTCTGATCAAGGAGCGGTTGCAGCAAATTCGCGACGCGGGCGTGACAGTTGCCGGCTCTCTCTCCCCTCAGCGAACAGCCACCCTATACAAGACGGTCATTGACGCCGGTGTAGATATTTTTGTTATTCGCGGAACGACAGTAAGTGCCGAGCATGTGGCAACGAAGAACGAAGCTCTCAACTTGAAAAAGTTTATTTACGAACTCGATGTTCCAGTAATCGTCGGTGGCGTGGCGACGGCAACAGCTGCTCTCCATTTAATGCGAGCAGGAGCGGCTGGTGTTCTCGTTGGTTTCGGCGGAGGCTCTGCGCACACGACGCGCAAGGTTCTTGGCATCGAAGTGCCTATGGCCTCTGCGGTGGCAGAGGTTGCCTCGGCTCGGCGCGAGTACCTGGATGAATCGGGTGGACGTTACGTTCACGTTATTGCGGATGGCTCTGTTGGCCGAAGTGGTGACATCGCCAAAGCGATCGCCTGCGGAGCAGACGCTGTGATGATGGGTTCCCCGCTGGCCCGCGCAGTTGAGGCACCAGGGCTTGGTTGGCATTGGGGGAGCGAGGCCCACCACCAAGAGCTCCCACGTGGAGAGCGGGTTGCTGTAGGCACCCGCGGAACCATGGAGGAGATCCTCCTAGGACCCTCTCGGGCATCTGATGGTTCAATGAATCTATTCGGCGCTTTGCGCCGAGCGATGGCCACTTGCGGATATTCCGACGTCAAGGAATTCCAAAGAGTTGAGGTCCTCATTCATCGTGACTAATAAAAACGGAGTGCTGGTCGTTGATTTTGGGGCGCAGTACGCGCAACTCATCGCTAGGCGAGTTCGCGAAGCACGTGTATATAGCGAGATAGTTCCATCATCAATAACTTCTGCAGAGATTTTGGCAAAGGCTCCAGAGGCGATCATTCTCTCTGGTGGCCCGTCAAGTGTTTATGCCAAGAACGCTCCCACTTTGGATGCTGAGATATTTTCGTTGGGCATTCCGATATTCGGTATTTGTTATGGATTTCAGGTTATGGCTGCATCTCTTGGCGGGGTGGTGAGCCAGACCGGCAAATCCGAGTTTGGTCGCACGGAATTGAATGTGGACTCGACTTCCAAGATTTTCTCATCACTTCCGAGTTCTTTGCGAGTATGGATGAGCCATGGCGATGCGGTCACGCAGGCACCACAAGGCTTCACCATTTGCGCCACAACCAACGACACTCCAATTGCTGCCTTTGAAGACGAGTCAGGAAAAGTCGCGGGAGTTCAATTCCATCCTGAAGTTCTTCATACGGAATACGGCCAGGAAATACTCAAGAACTGGCTCCTTGAGGTTGCAAAGTGCTCACCGTCGTGGACGACCTCGAATATCGTCGAACATGAAATTGCGAAAGTGAAGGCACTTGTTGGAAAGAAAAGGATTATTTGCGGATTATCTGGTGGTGTCGATTCGGCAGTGGCCGCAGCAATCGTCCAGAGAGCGGTTGGATCCCAACTCACATGCGTCTTTGTCGATCACGGGTTGCTTCGTTCTGGCGAAGCCGAGCAGGTCGAAACCGACTTCGTTGCGGCCACCGGGGTTGCACTCAAAGTCGTGGATGCACGCAAGCAGTTTATGGACGCGCTCTCGGGTATCAGCGAACCAGAGGCAAAACGGAAGATCATCGGGCGAGAATTCATTCGAAGCTTCGAGGCGGCGGCAAGAGAAATCGCATCTGTTGGCGATGTGCAATTTCTCGTGCAGGGGACCCTTTATCCAGATGTTGTGGAATCCGGAGCGGGAACGGGAACAGCAAAGATCAAGTCGCATCACAATGTCGGCGGGCTGCCCGATGATCTGAAGTTCACCTTGGTTGAACCACTGCGAACCCTCTTTAAGGACGAGGTTCGCCAGGTGGGAATTGAACTTGGTCTTCCAGAGGAAATCATCTGGCGCCAGCCATTTCCAGGTCCCGGTCTAGCAATCCGCATTATCGGTGAGGTCACTGAGAATCGACTCGAGATACTGCGACAAGCCGACCTCATTGCACGGGAGGAGTTGCAAGCTGCAGGCCAGGATCGACAGATATGGCAATGTCCGGTCGTGCTTCTGGCGGAGGTCAGAAGCGTCGGAGTCCAAGGAGATGGTCGAACCTATGGCCACCCCATTGTCCTTCGCCCAGTTTCAAGCGAGGACGCCATGACGGCCGATTGGTCCCGCCTTCCGTATGACTTGCTGGAGCGCATTTCAACCCGTATCACCAACGAGGTGGGGGACATCAATAGAGTTGTCCTAGATATTACGAGCAAGCCACCTGGCACTATCGAGTGGGAATAGTTGATAATTCAGGCTTACTACGAAAGGGTTTACTTGTGAAACGTGGAATCTATGTCGCAACTGTTGCGCTCATTGCTGTTGGCCTATCGGCTTGTTCGAGTACTCCGGCGAAAACGCCCGCTCCTGCACCTACCCCGACAGTCTCCGATACGCCAACGCCGAGCGACACTCTCACGCCTTCGTTGACGCCCACTGCTGTGGCAACGAGTACCACGTTGCCTGGTGGAATCCTCTGTAAGCCGACCACCGCAGTGGGTCACACTCCTATAGTCGTTAACGAGCCGAAAAAGATGGACAAGGGCCGAATTGGAAAATTCACACTCATCACAAATTGCGGAAAGATTGTCATTACCACCGACGGAGTCAATGCACCGGTAACTTTGACGCATTTGACCGCTCTGGCGAAGGCGAATTATTTCAACGGCTCACTTTGTCATCGGTTAACAACCCAAGGTCTATATGTCTTGCAGTGCGGTGACCCAACGGCCACCGGGACAGGTGGACCAGGCTTCACCTACCAAGATGAGAACCTTCCAAAGAACGTCGCAAACAATTACCCAGCGGGCACTGTGGCGATGGCCAACTCTGGACCATCCACAAATGGAAGTCAGTTCTTCTTGGTATATGCAGATACGACCTTGCCACCGGCCTACACAATCTGGGGTCAGATCACGTCCGGTCTGGACATCGTTAAGGCAGTGGCAGCAGTAGGCGTCATGGGCGGCGGTCCCGATGGCACCCCGGCTCAGACTATTGCGATTGAAAAGATAGTGGTCAGTTAATACAAACTCCTAGTTTGTATTAACAATCTTGAAGGCTTCTGCTATCCGACCCTCGGCTAATCCTGCCGCGGCTGCATTGCGCTCACCCCACGAGCGAACCATGTTTTCAAGTTCAGCGTTGTGGGCGGTCTGTGAAGCGTGGGCATGCAACGCCGCCATCTTCAAGGGGAAATAGTCGGTGATATCCACGAAGTGATCTGGTGATGCATGCGCTGTTACCCAAACTTCCTTTACGCGCCAAGGCTTAATTCCAGCATCTAGAAGATCAGGAAATGCAAAAGGATTACGCGCATCGGGATAAACAGCTTGGATTGCCGCTTCCCCCGCGGCTAGGTGATCGGGATGGCTTGCACCGATTCGCTCCCAGTTGCGCTCTGGGCTTTGAATCACCATTCGATCAGGTTGCGCAATTCGAATTGCGCGGACAATGTCTTTGCGAAGACCCAGCGTCGGCTCCAGTGAGCCATCGCGGTAATTGAGAAAAGTAATGTCGCTGACTCCGATTGCCGCGCCAGCAGCGCGTTGCTCCTTCTGCCGGACGGCGGGCATTTCCTCTACAGGAATCCCAGACTCCTCCCCGCCTTGGTCACCATTGGTGCAAATGCAATAGGAAACCTCGATGCCCTGTGCGATCCACGACGCGATTGTTCCGGAAGCACCAAAATCCGAATCATCAGGATGGGCACTCACTACCAAGACTCGTTTAATCTCGCTATCAGGGACGGGTTGCATTTACGCTCCTATATTTGAATTCAATCTAGACAGTCAAGCCTATTAGACTGCCGCCCATGATGAGCCCAGATCCATTGCTAGACGGGCTAAATCCGCAGCAAGAGGCCGCCGTGGCACATACGGGTGGACCTTTGCTGGTTGTGGCAGGGGCTGGTTCGGGTAAAACGCGCGTATTGACCCGCAGGATTGCCTATCTGATGAAGAAGCGAGGTGTCGCTCCTTACGAAATCCTGGCGATTACATTCACCAATAAGGCGGCGGGGGAGATGAAAGAGCGTGTTGCCGAGTTAGTGGGATCGATCGCCAGGTCGATGTGGGTTTCGACTTTTCACTCGGCGTGTGTCCGCGTGCTTCGACAGGAGGCGGTGAGACTGGGTTACAGCAACACCTTCAGTATTTATGATCAGGCAGATAGCTTGAAATTGATCACGATTGTGGCAAGGGAGCTCAACCTCGATTCCAAGCGATATCCCGCCAGGCAGTTCCAATCGATGATCTCGAATGCGAAGAACGAATTACTTGGGCCAAATGACTATCTAGTCGCCACGACTAATCAGTTCGAGCAGGTGGTTGCCGAGGTCTACACCTTCTACCAACGGCGACTACAGCAGGCTAACGCCATGGATTTCGACGATTTGATCATGAAGACGGTCGAAGTTTTGCAGAAGTTTCCCGAAAGCAAATCTCGATTTCGCTCTCGCTTCCGTCATGTCCTAGTTGATGAATACCAGGACACGAACCACGCTCAGTATGTCTTGATCCGCGAAATCGTTGGTAGCGATGCAGATGGGATGCCCGCAGCCGAACTATGTGTCGTGGGTGATGCTGACCAATCTATCTACGGCTTTAGAGGTGCCACAATTCGTAATATTTTGCAGTTCGAACTCGATTTCCCAAATGCCACGACTGTTTTACTCGAGCAAAACTACCGGTCGACTCAGAATATTCTCAACGCTGCGAATGCGGTCATCACTCAGAACGAGAGTCGCAAGGAGAAAAACCTCTGGTCGCAGGCGGGATCTGGTGCGCCACTTGTGGGATACATTGCTGAAGACGAGCACGACGAAGCGGAGTTCATCAAAAGTGAAATCCGCAAACTTCAAGACGAAGGGGTCTCTCAACCCGGGGATACGGCCATCTTCTATCGCACGAATGCCCAGTCTCGTGTTTTCGAAGAAGTCTTCATGCGCGCTGCACTTCCCTACAAGGTTGTAGGTGGTGTTCGATTCTACGAGCGCAAGGAAGTGAAAGACCTTCTGGCATATTTGAGAGTTTTAGCCAACCCCAACGATGAAGTTTCAATACGACGAATAGTAAATGTTCCAAAGCGCGGAATTGGGGACCGAGCCCTGGATTATGTTGATATGTATGCGCAGAGCAACGCCATTTCGTTCTGGCAGGGTTTGCATCGTTGTTCGGAGATATCGGAGATGCCCGCGCGTGCATCTGCCTCCGTCCACCAATTCTTGTCGATGATTGCCGCTCTCCACGTTCTTGTGGAAGCAAAGGTGAGGCCGTCGGTCATTATCGAAGCAGTACTTGAACAGTCGGGTCTTCTGGCCGAGCTTTCGACGAGCAAAGATCCCCAAGACGAAGTGAGAGTTGAGAACCTTCAAGAACTTGTTGCAGTGTCAATGGAATACGAAGAGATGCCCATTGAGGATCTTGGGGAGGATCAAGAGATTTCTTTGGCGGGATTCTTGGAACAAGTGTCCCTGGTTGCGGATTCAGACGAAATTCCTGAAGGCGAAGATCATGGTGGAGTCGTCACTTTGATGACACTCCACACGGCAAAAGGCCTGGAGTTTCCAACCGTTTTTCTCACGGGGCTAGAAGATGGAATCTTTCCTCATTCACGAACTTTCGATGATAAGAATGAAATTGAAGAAGAACGGCGGCTGGCCTACGTCGGACTTACACGGGCAGAACATCGCTTGTATCTCACGCGTGCGGAATCTCGATCTTCTTGGGGTCCACCAAACTACAACCCGCCATCGCGCTTTCTTGAAGAGATTCCTCCTTCGGTGATCCAATGGCGAAATAAGCCAGTTTCCTCAGTATCTACCCGTCGGTATGCTGATGCGACAGCGCCAGCGGTTCGTCCTACAGGCAAGAAGAATGTGAGTATTGAACTTGCCGTTGGCGAGCGTGTGTCGCACGACACATTTGGTTTGGGAACTGTGATCAGTATTTCTGGAGAAGGCGATCGAGCCGAGGCGACCATAAACTTCGGCCAGTATGGTGAGAAGAGATTGCTGCTGCGATATGCGCCCGTTGAGAAGCTCTAGGATTGCACCCGTTCGAAAGTTCACCTTAGCCCACAGAAACGGAGACCCACGTGGATCTCTTTGAATATCAAGCTAGAGATCTTTTTGAAAAGCATGGCGTCCCAGTCCTAGCGGGAGCAGTCGCTACCACCGCTGATGAAGCCGGCGCTGCTGCCGAAAAAATTGGCGGAAAAGTAGTTGTGAAAGCCCAGGTAAAGGTCGGTGGGCGCGGAAAGGCCGGTGGCGTCAAGCTCGCCGAATCTGTAGAGGATGCGCGCGAGAAAGCCGGCGCGATTCTCGGGATGGACATTAAGGGTCACGTCGTTGGCAAGGTCATGATCGCCCAAGCCGCGCCGATTGATTCCGAGTATTACTTAGCGATTCTCCTAGACCGCTCCAACAGAACCTTCTTGGTTATGGCATCAGTGGCCGGCGGCATGGATATCGAAGCAGTCGCCCACGAGACACCGGAAAAGTTGATCAAGGTTCCGGTAAACACCATTGAAGGACTTTCTAAAGCCCAAGCCTTGAAAATTATTCAAGACGCCGCATTTCCGGCAGACATTGCCGAACAGGTGGCCGAAGTCCTTCTCTTGCTCTGGGGAGTTTTCGTTTCTGAAGATGCAACCTTGGTCGAGGTCAACCCGCTGGTAAAGACAACGGACGGCCAGATCATTGCTCTCGATGGAAAGATCACGCTAGATGACAACGCAGAATTTCGTCACCCTGATCATGAGGCGCTCGTTGATACTTCAGCGGCAAACGCTCTTGAAGAAGAAGCCAAATCAAAGAATCTGAACTACGTGAAACTCGATGGCGAAGTTGGCATCATCGGAAACGGCGCGGGGCTTGTGATGAGCACCCTTGATGTTGTTGCTTATTCTGGAGAGAAATTTGGCGGAGTGAAGCCGGCAAATTTCTTGGACATCGGAGGAGGCGCCTCGGCTCAAGTTATGGCTGATGGACTCTCAATCATCCTTGGAGACAAGGACGTTAAGAGCGTCTTCGTAAATGTTTTTGGTGGCATCACTTCCTGCGACGCTGTTGCAAACGGGATCGTTCAAGCTCTCGCCATATTGGGTGTTAAGGCGAATAAGCCAATCGTCGTTCGCTTAGACGGAAACAATGTGATCGAAGGCCGAAGGATTCTCACTGAGGCGGCACACCCACTCGTCGAACAACTAGACACTATGGATGGCGCGGCCGCACGCGCCGCAGAATTGGCGGCTAAATAATGTCAATCTTCATCGATAAGCAGACACGCGTTCTCGTACAAGGAATGACCGGTTCTGAAGGCACCAAGCACACGAAGAAGATGTTGGCCTCGGGCACAAATATCGTTGGCGGAGTCACCCCCGGCAAGGGTGGCATGATTGTGGATATCGATGGCCACTTGCTGCCGGTCTTCAACACGGTTAAGGAAGCAGTGGCTGCCACGCAGGCAAATACGTCGGTTGTATTCGTGCCACCAAAGTTCGCAAAAGCCGCGGTCATCGACGCAATTGATGCCGCCATGCCGCTCGTTGTCGTCATCACCGAAGGAATCCCGGTGCACGACACCGCTGCGTTCTTCGCCTACTCACAGAGCAAGGGACACACTCGAATCATCGGCCCTAACTGCCCAGGAATCATCACCCCAGGTCAATCCAACGTTGGAATTATCCCTGCAGACATCACCGGCTCTGGCCCAATAGGTCTGGTCTCCAAGTCGGGGACCCTTACCTATCAAATGGCCTACGAACTTCGCGATATTGGAATCAGCACGGCTGTTGGAATCGGGGGAGACCCCATTATCGGGACGACGCATATAGATTGTCTTCGTGCATTCCAAGACGACCCCGAGACTGAGGCCATCGTCATGATCGGTGAAATTGGCGGGGATGCAGAAGAGCGTGCCGCAGATTTCATCCGTGAATATGTCACCAAGCCAGTGGTTGGATACGTCGCAGGTTTCACTGCTCCCGAAGGAAAGACGATGGGCCATGCAGGCGCCATTGTCTCTGGTTCTTCCGGAACGGCACAGGGCAAGAAGGACGCCCTCGAGGCAGTGGGTGTACGAGTCGGGCAAACGCCGAGTGAGACCGCGCGCATAATGCGCGCAATCTTGAAGCGATAGCACATATGTTCCAACGCGTCCTATGGGTCTCGTTGACACAAGCGCTGCGGAGCATCGCTCTTGTATTACTTCCAACAGCGTTTATCGCAATGCTCGGGTGGGCAACTGCCGGCAGCAGCAATGGAAATACCTCCGATCCCATGCGGGCTGCGTTGTGGCTCTGGCTTTCTGCCCACCATGTTCCATTCCACTTGCTTCTGTCTCCAGCAAATCAACCGGGGTATCTTTCCTACCTTCCCCTGGGCGCGATGGTATTTCCGATTATCGCAATGAGAAGTTGTTTCATGCGCGCAAAGGCGCGGGTAGAGGTCGGTGATCAACATTTAAGACTTCTTCGAGTTCTCTTCTCGCTTTTCTACGTAGGCCTAGCAACGCTCCTGGGATGGGGTTCCAATACAAGTGCAGTACGTCCCGATCTGTATTACATTCCGTTGACGGTGATTCCGATGGTCTGGCTCGCCACTATAAATCTCCGAGCGGGAGAGAGAGGGAGATTTTTTGCAGGGACGGATTTGGCGCTGCGCATAATGGCTATTGCCCTGGGTATTTCCTCGCTGGTGCTAGGTGTCTCGTTGGCCTTGCACTTATCGACGATTGAGAACTTGAGTGTCGTGCTCCAGCCAGGCTGGTTGGGCGGGGTGCTCCTCTTCCTTTTCAATCTTCTGTATCTGCCCAATGCCGTGGTTGCCGCTTTTGCTTACATTGTTGGTCCTGGCTTTGCAATTGGCGCTCATACTTTGGTGGCTCCGCTTACTCATCGGATATTGGAGATCCCCGCAGTTCCAGTGCTGGGTGCTCTTCCAACGGGTCGCCACCCGATGGTTCTTCTTAGCGCCATAGCCGTCTGCGCGACTGGCGTCATCCTCTATCGAAAAAACATCTCACGTGGTGCCATGACATTGTTGGTGAGTTTCCTCGTCCTTGCCTCGCTCGTTGCTCTGATCTCTTATTTGAGCAGTGGAGCCCTTCTCACCCAAGCCATGGGATCTGTCGGTGTCTCAACCTGGCAAGTAAGCCTTGCGGTTGCTTTGGAACTTGGAGTTGGTATTTTCTTTGCATGGGCCATACCAGCGGCTTACCATTGGATTAGTCGGAGACGTGCGGCATGAGTGCAAAGATTGTCGTCCTTGCTTCTGGTCAAGGTTCTCTTGCGCAGGCAGTTTTCGATGCTGTTCATACGGGGGAACTCCCAGCGCAGATTTTAGAAGTAATTTCGGATAAACCAGATGCACGCGTGCTTCAGCGCGCAAAAGATGCCGGTATTGCTTGTTTTGTCTTGCCGATGCAGAAGGATCGATTGGAATGGGATGCTCAATTAATTGAGCACATGGATAAACTGCAGCCAGACCTCGTCGTGAGCGCAGGGTTCATGAGAATCCTCTCTCCGTACTTTGTCTCCCGTTTCAAAATTATGAATACCCATCCTGCTCTTCTACCTTCCTTTCCCGGGGCTCATCCAGTCCGCGATGCCATCGCTGCAGGGGTCTTGGTCACCGGAGCAAGCGTGCACTGGGTGGATGCAGGCGTTGATACGGGCGAAGTTATTGCGCAAGCACCAGTTGAGGTCTTGCCCGGCGATGACGAATCCACACTTCACGAACGCATTAAGATTGTCGAACGTGGTCTCATCATCGCGACCCTCAAGGAACTTTTACCTACATTGGAGAACAACGGTGTCTAACATGTCTGGTCCTAACGCCTCTGGGTCTGATCGCAAGCACATTCGACGAGCTTTGGTGAGCGTTTACGACAAAACAGATCTGATAGAGCTCGGCACTGCCCTGAGCAGAGCAAATGTAGAAATTCTTTCAACGGGTTCAACTGCCAAAACCCTTCAGGGGGCAGGAATTGCAGTGACAGAAGTGAGTGATTACACCGGATTTCCAGAAATCATGGGCGGTCGCGTAAAAACTTTGCATCCTCGCATTCATTCGGGAATCCTGGCAGATCAGGCCAATCCGGCGCACTTGGACCAGATCGCCGAGCACAACATCGCGCCCTTTGATCTTGTTGTTGTCAACCTCTATCCATTTGCTCAGACAATCGCCTCTGGTGCCGCTTTCGCCGATTGCATCGAGCAGATTGATATCGGCGGTCCATCAATGTTGCGTGGGGCAGCGAAGAACCATGGATCAGTGGCGGTTATTTCCTCCCCAAGGCAATACGCGAAATTGTACGAAGCAATCAATGCCGGCGGCTTCACTTCGAAAGATCGCCAGGAATTGGCCCTTGCCGTATTTCGCACTACAGCCGAGTACGACCTCACGATCGCAAATTGGCTCGCCCAAACTAATGAGGAACTACCAAATTGGTTGGGCGCGATTTGGCAGAAGGAGAATGATCTTCGCTACGGAGAGAATCCACATCAGAGTGCCGCGATCTATTCCAACGTTGGCGCATCTAGCGGGCTAGTGGGCGCAATCCAGCTTCACGGCAAGGAGATGTCATTCAATAATTACACGGATGCTGACGCCGCCTGGCGCGCAGCCCACGATCATTCCGAACCTTGCGTTGCCATCATCAAACACGCCAATCCATGTGGGATCGCCATTGCAGAAACAATTTCAGTGGCTCATCAGAAAGCACATGCGTGCGACTCTCTCTCAGCATACGGCGGCGTCATTGCCGCTAACCGCGAGGTTGATGTCGCGATGGCAGAAACACTTTCAAAGATCTTTACAGAAGTTGTCGTCGCGCCAAGTTATGCCCCTGGGGCAATTGAAATCTTGAACAAGAAGACAGCGATAAGAATTCTGCAGTGCCCTTCTCCTGTAATAGCTGCAAAAGAATTGCGTCCCGTCTCTGGCGGAATGTTGGTGCAGCAGACCGATCTCGTTGATGCCCCCGGGGATAACCCGGCACATTGGACGCTTGCATGCGGTCCGACGGTTTCTGCTGAAGTCCTTGCAGACCTTGCCTTTGCATGGCGGTCGGTACGTGCCGTCAAGAGCAACGCGATTTTGTTGGCAAAAGATGGTGCCTCAGTGGGCATTGGGATGGGTCAGGTAAACCGCGTTGATTCAGCCAAGCTTGCAGTTTCACGAGGTGGAACTCGAGTCACGGGAAGTGTTGCTGCTAGCGATGCTTACTTCCCATTTGCCGATGGCCTAGAAATTCTCTTGCAGGCTGGGGTCGTTGCAGTCGTCCAACCTGGGGGGAGCATGCGGGATGAAGAGGTCATTGCCGCGGCACGTGAGGCGAATATCTCCATGTATTTCACGGGAGTCCGACATTTCTCTCACGCTTAATCAGCCATAGGATGAGGCAATGAGCGCACAGATTCTTGATGGAAAAGCCCTCGCCCGAAAGATTAAGACAGAACTTGCCGCAGAAGTCGTAAAGTTAAAGGCGCTGGGAAAGTTGCCGGGCCTTGGCACAGTCTTAGTTGGGGATGATCCAGGGTCACACTCCTATGTCGCGGGCAAGCACCGCGACTGCCATGAAGTGGGGGTCAATTCCATACGTATTGATCTACCTGAGAACGCTTCAGAGAATGACGTCCTTGCTGCGGTGAGAGATCTCAATTCATCAAAGGAGTGCACCGGCTACATCGTCCAGTTGCCTCTTCCTCGGGGGATAAATTCGCAGAAAGTTCTTGAAGCGATCGACCCAGACAAGGATGCAGATGGATTGCACCCACTCAACTTGGGGCGATTGGTCAGTGGGGAGGATGCACCGCTTCCTTGCACCCCTCGTGGAATTGTCGAACTTCTGCGCCATTACGGAGTTGCCATTGACGGCGCCGAGGTAACGGTTATTGGCCGTGGTCTCACAGTAGGTCGCCCACTTGGGTTGTTACTCACCCGCAAGAGCGAGAACGCAACTGTGACACTCACTCACACCGGAACCAAAGATTTAGTCCGTCACACAAAAAACGCTGACATCGTGGTGGCCGCGATTGGGCGAGCACATTTCCTCACCCCAGAGATGATCAAGGCAGGAGCCGCGATCGTGGATGTTGGAATCTCACGAACCGATGCTGGGCTTCTGGGAGATGTTCACCCGGGTGTTATGAACGTCGCAGGATTCGTGGCTCCTATGCCAGGTGGCGTGGGGCCAATGACTCGGGCAATGTTGATTAAAAATGTCGTAGAAGCATGTCGCTAACGCGCCCATTACTTCTTGGATACGGACTGGTCGTCCTGGGCATCGGCCTTGGCGTCTTTGGCTTAGTTCAGGTGGGGTTGATCTGTATTGCTGCTGGAACGACTGCCGTGAGCCTGGCGACCAAGGCGACAGGCAGGGTCGAGCGGTATCTGCCACTGGCGTTGGCCCTAGGCCTATTCGTATTGGCATTATCACTGCCCAGCGCGCGCTAGAATTATCTTGATGTCAAGAGAGTTTGTCATTCAACTAGGGAGAAGACAATGGGAAGCAAAGTCAGCGTGGTCGGTGCAGGTTTCTACGGTTCAACTACTGCACTGCGTTTGGCGCAGTACAACATCTTCGAGACCGTCGTCTTAACAGACATTGTTGAAGGCAAATCCGAAGGTTTGGCCCTGGACATGAACCAGTCTCGCTCCATCGAAGGATTTGAAACAAAAATCATCGGTGCAACCACAACAGCTGAAGGGGCCGGATACGAGGTAACTGCCAACTCTGATGTCGTTGTCATCACCGCAGGACTTCCTCGCAAACCAGGTATGAGTCGTATGGATCTCATCGGCGTCAACGCAGGCATTGTCCGCGGAGTTGCCGAGAACATCGCCAAGCACAGCCCGAACGCGGTCATCATTGTTGTTTCCAATCCCTTGGATGAAATGACAGCGCTCGCACAGATCGCAACCGGATTTCCCCGCAATCGCGTCATGGGTCAAGCAGGAATGCTCGATACGGCTCGCTTCACTAACTTCGTTGCCGAGAAATTGGGCGTACCAGTTGGAAGCGTGAAGACGCTCACCCTTGGTTCCCACGGTGACACGATGGTGCCCGTGCCAAGTCGTTGCACGGTTGACGGTGTGGCCCTCACCGAAAAACTCACCCCTGCAGAGATTGAAGATTTGGTAACGAAGACCCGCAACGGCGGCGCCGAAATTGTCGCTCTCTTGAAAACAGGGTCGGCCTACTACGCTCCGTCTGCCGCAGCTGCCCGAATGGCAAAGGCAGTAATCGAGGACTCTGGCGCGGTCATGCCGGTGTGCGCGTGGGTTGATGGAGAATATGGAATTTCTGGTGTCTATCTCGGCGTCGAAGCCGAGCTCGGCCGCACGGGAATTCGGAAAGTTGTCGAAACGAAATTGTCAGATTCAGAATTGGCTGAATTGAAGGCGGCTGCTGAGGCAGTTCGCGCCAAGCAGGCAGACGTCCAGAGTCTTTAATCGCAAGTCACCCAGAGAAGTGAAAAAGGAGTAGCGGGAGTGAAGAAATTATGAACAAGATCAAGGTAGTGGGCACGGTGGTGGAGCTAGACGGCGACGAGATGACTCGAATCATCTGGCAGTTCATCAAAGATCAATTGATCCTGCCTTACCTAGACATCAACCTCGATTATTACGATCTCGGAATTGAGAATCGTGATGCTACAAATGATCAGGTAACCATTGACTCCGCTCACGCCATCCAGAAGCACGGGGTCGGCGTTAAGTGCGCAACCATCACTCCTGATGAAGCACGCGTTGAAGAATTCGGCCTTAAGAAAATGTGGAAGTCTCCTAACGGAACCATCCGCAACATTCTCGGTGGTGTCATCTTCCGTGAGCCGATCCTCATCAGCAACGTGCCTCGCTTAGTTCCTCAGTGGACCAAGCCGATCGTCATTGGGCGTCACGCATACGGTGACCAGTACAAGGCCACGGACTTCAGGGTTCCCGGCGCCGGAATGCTGACGATGACTTTCACCCCAGAGGACGGCTCCAAGCCAGTTGAGTACGAGGTTTTCAAGTTCGAAAGTTCTGGTGTCGCGATGGGCATGTACAACGTCGATGCGTCGATCCGCGATTTCGCGCGTGCGTCGTTGAACTACGGCCTTCTTCGCAAGTACCCGGTCTTTCTTTCAACGAAGAACACGATTTTGAAAGCATACGACGGACGTTTTAAGGACATCTTCCAAGAGATCTACGAAGAAGAGTTCAAGGCAGAATTCGACAAGCTTGGAATCACTTACGAGCACCGTTTAATTGATGACATGGTTGCGACTTCCCTTCGTTGGGAAGGCGGATACGTGTGGGCCTGTAAGAACTACGACGGCGATGTTCAATCCGACACCATTGCACAGGGCTATGGTTCACTTGGTCTCATGACCAGCGTTCTCATGAGCCCAGACGGGAAGACCGTCGAGGCCGAGGCCGCGCACGGAACAGTGACCCGTCACTACCGTATGCACCAACAGGGAAAGCCAACGTCGACAAACCCAATTGCCTCGATTTTCGCTTGGACACAGGGACTCTTGCACCGTGCAACCTTGGACAACACTCCGGAGTTGGCCAAGTTCGCCACCACTCTCGAGCGCGTCTGCATTGAGACCGTCGAGTCCGGCAAGATGACCAAGGATCTGGCAATTCTCATTTCACCAGATAGCCCATGGCAGACCACGCAGGAATTCTTGGCATCTATTGACGAGAACCTGCAAAAGGCAATGGCTTAACTCCTTTGCTATACCCAGATTGTGGCGCGATCGCACTAGTTGGTTCTGGGGAGTATTTACCCGTGATGACCGCCCTTGAAGGTGAATTACTTCAAGCAGCGGTCGTTCGCGGTAAGAGGGAAGTTTTCGTGCAGTTGCCCACCGCAGCGGGCCAAGAGGATGCCTCTCGTCTTGAACATTGGCACGACTTGGGTCGCGTACAAGGACAGCGACTCGCGGTCGAAACACATTCTCTCCGCCTGTACACCCGCGAAGATGCTTTCAATCCAGAATTTGTTGAAGCAATTCACGATGCAGGGCTCATCTATTTATCTGGTGGAGATCCTCATCATTTAGCCGATTCGCTCATTGATACCCCGGTGTGGGAGGCGATTGTTCGTGCGTGGAGTACCGGTTCCTCGCTCATGGGTTGTTCAGCCGGAGCCATGGCTTTGGGCAGTGAAATTATCGCCTTTCGCAAATCGCATGTTACCCCTGGCCTAGCTTTACTGCCGATGATTCAGACCATTCCTCATTACGATCGCTTTCTGGGTTGGCTGCCCGACCGAGTATCTGCTGCAATTATGAGAGTCGAAGAAGGCATGAATTTGATCGGTATCGACGAGAACACTGCGATCGTTCGAGATAGCGCCGATTCGCCTTGGCGAGTATCGGGAGAAGGAAAGGTTCATCTGCTCAAAAGCTCACAAACCCACTCATTTTTTGCTGGAGAAGAAATCACTTTTCTATAGAAATCGCTTCGCGGACACTGTGACCAAGGGCCGTTTCAGCGCGCGGTCGTAGACATAGGTTGCACACAAACCGGGTTGCTGGTTTGGATTGGACTTGGCACACCACAAGAATGAGTTGATATTTTGATGTCCATCGAATCGCTGCCCGTAGGAAATTAGTCGGCTACGACGTGGAACCGACTGCTACCGTAATCTTCATGAGCGAGAGATCTTCCAATTACTTATTGCGTGCGGCAACCGAAGACGACGCATCCCAAATCGCCAAGTTACTCAAGGCCATTGGTTGGTTCCCTTCCTTGCAAGACCTTTCAATCAATGATCTCGAAGTTCTTGTGCGAGAACGCCTCCACATGCTAGCCGAGAGTCCGACGAGCACAACATTGGTTGCCATGACGAAAGACGAAACCTTGCTGGGATACAGCAACGTTCACTGGCTGACCAACTTATACATGTCTGGACCCGAGGGCTATGTATCCGAACTCTTTCTCCAAACTGACGCTCGAGGTCAGGGCCTCGGCAAAGCGTTCTTAGATCACCTGGTGGAGGAAGCCAAGAGACGTGGTGCAATTCGACTTTCGCTGCTGAACGGCAAACATCGCGAGTCGTATGAACGAGGCTTTTACACGAAGAACGGATGGGAAGAGCGGCCTCAGATGGCAAATTTTGTGTACTGGGTCCATAGCGACCTTTAGAGTCGCCCCCGAACAAGTTGCATTGTTCGATGGGGGTGTATTAACGATTGGCGGGATTGCCCAAGAGGCTGTTGGTACGAATCTTGGACACGGGCACTCGTATACTTTTTCTTATATGGACGGAAACTTTAAAGGGGCTTTGAATCACGTAGTGGTGATCCGACTACTGAGAATTGGCTTCCGGACATCTCTCCGGATAAGAACGGCATCGCTTCTTGAATGGCCGACTGCACGGAAGGCAGTTGCAACGACGCTTTGTGCGCCTTAGGGGATTCCCACAACTCCGAAATGAATACAGTGTTGTCGAATTCGTTATTGATTCCAACTTCATAGCGGAGACATCCATTCGCTCTCAACTCAGGTTTTGAGCGAACCAATATCTCGACGACCTTGTCCCTATGTCCAGATCTCACTCCTAGTGTCGCGATATTTACAAAAGTCATGCGGGCATCCTTCCATGGACGCGGCGGTCGCACAATGTCTACGAAGGAACCCTTGGCAGAGGGTCCACTCCGCGTATAAGTGATTGGCAAGATTGGGCACTCATTTCGCGTAGGGAAGTGCCCAAAGGTATTCGGTTTCGCAATAGGGGTTGCATTAATGACTGGTGGGGTTGCCCAAGTTGCTAACTCAAATAAGGAGAAGGCGAACCTTGCTCGGCTATTTCTCGGATACCAGACTAAGCTTTTTGATTTGTCATATCCGCGGGTTTTAGAATGTCGAGGATATATTGCCCTTGGATTGAACGATCTTTCCAATGGATAGAACCCACAGGTGCCTTGTTTTTGAAGGCTCTTATAAAAGTCAACGTCAAGAGAAATTCTTCATCCAAATGGGAATCGCCAGTGATGGGCAGGAGTGTCTTTAGAACGGCAGGTTCTCCAATTTCCGTCAGTATCGATCTATATTTAAGTCCCACGATCGTATTATTGATAGTTTCTCCACCCCAAATTCCGAATAGGGGTCTTAGGCTGGAAACCTTGTTTACGAAAGCAGACTTACCAAGAACAACACAAATTTGATTTGCCCTTTTCTCCTTAGCGCGAGTTTTAAAAGTTGATCCATCTCGAAGTTCTTCACCGATTTCTTTTGGTAGATATTCGTAGTGCACTGCTTCTCGAATTTTCTTTTCGATCAGTTCTTCGGTAAGAATTTTCAGCCCGTTAGCCCGTATGTCATCTATTTCATGAGGGAGCAACCGTGTGGCGTGGTAAACGAGGATAAACGAGGAATCGAAGAGACCAGCCAGAACCCGATTTCCGGCTGACATGTATGAATCTTTTCCCAGGTCGAATATCTGTGATTGTGTCTCGATAAATTCGACGACTTCATCAGGCCAAGTGACGAGATCGCATATATCAACAATTTTGCTTAACTTGGCAGAATCAATCATGAAAACAAGTATGAGGACGGGAAGCCGATTAGTGGGGTTGCCGACTCACGTCGCATATTCAAATCAAACCCTCAGGGGAAGTATCTGCTGCTGTAGCATCCCCTGATGATAACAATCGGTTTACTTGGCGACAGGAATCCATCTTTCATAACTCATCAAGCCATTGATAAGGCATTCGAACTTTTCAATGATCGCGGTCAGAATGTACAGGCCACTTGGTTAGGAACCAAGGATGCTTCATTGCGCGAACTCATAGCGGTTGAAGGTCTCTGGGTCCTTCCAGGAACGCCGTATGAAAATGAGGAAATTGTCTTTGAGGCCTTATCTATACGACGCGAGGAGAATCGTCCAACTCTTGGAACGTGCGGTGGATTTCAGCATATGGTTTTAGAGTTTGCGCGAAATAGAATGGGACTTCAGACAGCCTCCCATGAGGAGACCTCACCTGGCGGCCATGCCTTAGTTATTAGTTCTCTGCCATGTAGTTTGGTGGGCGAAGAACGATTGGTCCATTGTGTACCCGAAACAAGAATGGCGCAGATTTGTGGAAGTGAACCGTTTGTTGGATTTCACTACTGCAACTATGGGGTCAATCCCGACTATCAAGCGGCGCTAGAGGTAGCCGGCTTGCGTCTGTCTGCCTTTGCTGAGGATGCCGGAATTGAGGCCATAGAGTTGAACGCCCATCCTTTTTATATGGGGACCTTGTTCCAACCACAAATGGGACTGCTACAGGGATTTGGACTGCACCCACTGATTGAAAACTTTTTGAACGTCGCCCAAACGGCGTAGTCGATTCCCTGCCACCTGCATGCCGAACGAATTCCCTGCCAAGTTGCCTCCGTTTCAGAGAGGATCGATGAGGGTGTATTAACGATTAGTGGGGGTTCGCGACTATGACGCCATCCCTTAGACGCCGGTGGGTAAGGTTGCCGTAACTTCAATGCGCGCGGCAACAACAGCGGCACGTAAGGCAAAAAGTGCTGCTAGTAGCGAGGCGGAGATATTGGGGTGAAGAACGATTTCATCTTCGTTTAAATTTGAGCCGAGAATTGGTACCGCTATAGACGCTTCTTCAACGATGCACGCAGACATCATAAGGATGGTTTCTCGCAAGGAGGCCTGGGCGTGTGTGGCTCTTGGCGAAGCGTTCAATAGAGCCACCGGTTTTCGCATGAATGCCTCGCTGCCAACCATCCAGTCAAGAGCGTTCTTCATGACTCCGCTCACGCCATGAGCGTATTCCGGACTTGCGATGAGTAGTGCATCGGCGGACATGACTTCCATGCGTAGATTTGCAACGGACGAAGGATCACTGGCTTCGATGTCGGGATTAAACAGAGGCAAATCACCAAGGCCAGAGTAGATCACGACGTTGATGTCGTCGGGTGCCAAACGAGCGACAGCGCGAAGAAGCACGGAATTGAGAGAGGCAGCTCGAAGACTTCCCGAGATAGCGAGGATTTTCATAATGTCCAAGAACTATTCACCAGATCCACCAGCCCATCCTATTTAAATTGGCGATGCAGCCCCAAATGTCCGTTTGGGGAATTCGCATAAGTCCGACAGTTGCCTCGTTTAATCCTGGAGTGGTGCGCCCGAAAAGGATTCGAACCTCCAAACCATCTTCCCAAAACCTAGAACAAGATTTTGCTCATTTCTGTGAAAGAACGCAAGAAAAGGAAAGTTCCAAAGATAAGGAGCAACCCGAAGGGGGTGTATTAACGATTAGTGGGATTGTCCGCGAAGGTAGTGCTCAAAGGCGACATTACAAAGGCGTGGCTCTCACCCAATAAAATTGAATTTCTGGCAGGCTCTCTGCCATGCAACGCGTCGCGGTCGTCGGTTCAGGCGGAGCCGGGAAGACCACTTTCGCCATCGCTTGTTCGGCAGTGACCGGGCTTCCGGTTGTGCATCTCGACGAACACTTCTGGCATCCCGGCTGGGTCGAGTCTCGCCAGGAAGAGTGGCGGGACCATCAAGCTGAACTTCTAACTGGCGACAAGTGGATCGTCGATGGAAATTACGGCAACACGCTTGATCTACGACTTAGTCTTGTCGACACCATCATCTGGCTCGATTTCTCCCGATACGTGTGCCTGCTTGGCGCAGTGCGAAGGACTCTATTTAACTTGGGCCGCCCGATGCAGGCGGTTGGTTGCCCCGAACGCTTCGACCGGGAGTTTCTGGAGTGGGTATGGAAGTTTCCGAAGGAAAGTCGCCCCAAGCTTGTTGATGCAATTGAGCGCTATCGACGCGGAGTGGATGTGCTGCGGTTCCATTCCCGCCGTGAAACGAGAGAGTTTCTTCGAAGCCTTCAGAACCTATCCTGAATTTGAATGGCATAACGCGATTGCCGGCTCATGTAATCGGTATGAGGTTGCATTGACGATTGGTGGGATTGGTGACCTTAGTGCAACATAATTCACTTCGTCTCTTAGGCACCTCTCGCTCACTCGCGAATGTTTAGACGAATCATCTTCAAGGTTACTGATTTGTAAGCTTTTAAGTCGTGGACAGTGAGTACGCTAAAGAAGGCTTCATCTGCCTTTTCTACACTTCTTATGAGATTTTTAGTTAGCCTCTTTCCAGATTTTGAAAATGTGATGCTCATCGCTCGCGAATCATCGCCGGAGTGTGTTCGGCTTACAAATCCCTTTGTTTCCAAATTCCTGATGGCTTTTGATAGTGTCATTTTCTCAATTTTTGTATGAGAAACTAGATCTGACTGGGAGATTGGTTCGCCTTGCTCCTCAAACCACAGGACTGACGCCAATATCGCATACTGGGTTTGAGTAATTCCAAGGTTTGCAAAAATAGCATTCAACTCTTTAAGCCAAAGATAATTGAGCCTAAACAATAGGAAGCCGGGACTATCATCGGCGGCTCGATAGTGAAATGAAGATTTAGCCACGGCTGACTCTCTCAATGAGAGCACTGGTTTGCTTTGGAAGATCTTTTACGATATTTCTTGCAACGATCGCTTTCCAAATAAAGGCGAGCGGACCTTCTATGCTCATAGTTGTTCTTATTTCCGTCATATTGCCCGTAACGAGAAATTCGTGGGCACCGTACATTCTTGCTAATGGAAATCTGGTTAGATCCGTAAACTTTTTCTTCTCGACAAACTCTACAATCTCCAACTCAACTGTTGGACCCCCTTTGGGGCGAAAAGATATTTTGGAGCCCAGCTTCATGTTCGTATCCAATTTGGCAAATTCAATGTCATCTTGCCAAGTATTCCAATTGTTGACATCTATCCAAACATGCCAAGTCTTTTCCAGATCAAGGTTTTCCACTTTCAATGAATATGATCTCGTCCACATAAAGTCTCCCGTTCGTTTTGATGAATAGTAAACTGATTTACTATTCTTGTCAAGGACGGAGTTCTCCCATTTATGTTATTGGCGCTTTTGAACGGCGCACTATGGGCACGAAAGAGTTCTGCTACGGCGGTGATGCGCTCTGCCGACTGATGTACGTGTCTCTAAAGGGGTGCATTGATGATTGGCGTGGTTGCCCAAATGAATCATGCTGTTGTCTCCAAACATAATCCATGCTTTCGTGTTTTAAGGATTACTAGGTAATGATGGTGCCTTGGTGAAAGCGCAATAACCACTCATTTCCATCACTTCGAATCCAAACGGAACTCCGGAGACAAGCGCGACTGGCACTGTCAGATTTGAAAGTCAGCAAAATGACATCAGGAGCCAGAGACGAGGCTAGAAAATCGGTTGCCGTGATCTCATAAGGTGTTTGCTCAGAGGCTAGAGCGTCGATGATTGACTCGGCATTCCAAATGCGGCCAGATGCGCCGAACTCGACGAATTCCGGGTGAAGTAGCGCTCGCACGAGATCAGGCTGGCGTCGTATTTCTGGGTCAAGGAGTTGGCGTTCCCTACGGATGATCTCAGCACATGCCTCTTCATTACTCATGGAATCAGGGTAGTGGACGTCGCAGTTTTCAATTGTCAACAAGTGGTTTCGAAACGTCACGTATGGCGAATCTGGAGTGCGGTGGTTAAGCAGCTAGTCGATCTAAACTGGATTCGTGGAACATTATGGTGTCTATGGAATTTGGCGACAGAGTGGGTTAGTTGTTGCCATCCGAAAAGGACGTGGTCCATACCTCGGCATGCTCGATCTTCCTGGTGGCTCGCCACAACTTGGTGAGGTTGCCATGGAAACGCTGGAACGAGAGTTACTCGAGGAATGTGGCGTAAACAAAGTTGCTGTCTCCTCGTGGCACGCTTTCGATTTTCAAGTTGAAAGGTCTAGTTCGGGAGAGTCAATCGAATTCCACCACAGTGGGCTCATCGCCCTCGTGACAGTACAAGACAAGGTTCATTTCATAGAAGGTGTCGAAGATGTAGAAGGCGTCGAACTCATTGACCCAACACAACACGTAGTTGAGGAGTTCACTCCCACCCTCGCGTACGCCCTCGTCCTTCTCGATTCTGGGGCTGACACATCAGGATATTGAGGCAAACGTTAAGGGGGTGTATTAACGAATGGTGGGGTTAGTCGGTTCGCTTGTATCAACAAGTTCGTGGTTGGTAGCAAGAGTCTCGTCTGGATTGTTCGGGTGTTTAGATGAATTGGGTTTCAAGCCATGTTGCCACGCCTTGGTCGGTGTTGCTTGCGATAACTGCTGTCGCTCGTGATTTGATCTCGTCGACCGAATTAGCCATGGCATAAGACTGATCTGCGATTGAGAATAATGAGAGATCGTTATGGCTGTCCCCGAAGCACACGAGAGAGTCGGCTTGCACAGCTGTTCGAATTCTTTCTGCTGCGTGACCCTTGGTTCCAGCGGCGGACGTGAATTCCAACCAGTGAAATCCCGGCGTGTAGAGATCCTCTACAAAGACAATATGGCAAGCATCGCGAATCTCCGCTTCAAGGTTGTTGTTGAACTCCGATAGTTCGGAACTATCAGCAACCACGAAGATGTAAAAGACAGCGTTCAGATCGACATTTTTCCAACTCTGGAGAGGCATGTACCGAGGGCCGGCTGGGCGCTTTCCAAGAAAGTATTTGACTCCCGCAGAGAGATTCCCTTCGATCCAGCTGACTCGATCACGTCCATTTTGACTTAGGTGAAGTACTGGTTGAAGACCATAATCGGCCAAAGTCGCTAGTAGAGCTTGAACGACTGAACTGGGGATCATTGCAGCAGTCTCGGCGACTTCACTGATCGGATCTACAAGCATTGCGCCCGAGTAGGTGATTACGGGAAGGTGCAAGTTCAATCCAGTTAGTGCTCGATTCGCTGAAAGAAAGGATCGACCCGTCGCATACGTTATCAATCCTCCTGAAGCAATGAAAGAATTAACGACTGCGAGCGTCCGAAGCCCCAACGAACCATCTGGTAACAACAGCGTCCCATCAAGGTCGGTTACATAAAGGGTCTTCATGCAGTTCACTCTCCCATATTTAGAACAAATTCTGGGGAGTGCACGCCAGTCGTTTCTTGATGGTCCCGGGGAAATTTCTTAAACTACTGTTAAGCGGATGGGGTTGTATTAACGATTAGTCGGGTTGCCCAGGCGGGTCCCACGCCGATACAGGGCATTGTCCATGGTTCGACAAGTTCTATTCTCTTGACTGCTATTTCGTATTGCGTGCTTGGTGCTGGACACCTAATATGGAGCAGATTCCACCAATCCAGACAGAGGAGAACGATGACAAGGTCGACTGTAGAGTTGGCCATATCCACTCGAGGTCTGCGGAAGACTTACCGTAACCGCAAGGGACTTCATGTTGCGGTGGCTGGACTAGATCTAGATGTTCCAGTCGGCGGAGTGCATGGGTTCTTGGGACCAAATGGATCGGGCAAGACGACGTCGATTCGAATGCTGCTCGGGTTGATTCGTGCGGACGCGGGCACCATGAGCATCTTCGATCACGAAGTTCCCAAACATCTGCCCGATGTAGTTGGTCGAGTTGGAGCCATCGTTGAGTCGCCCAAGTTTTTCCCCTCCTTCAGCGGTCGAAAGAATCTTCAATTGCTTGCAGAGGCTATTGGTCGCCCACGTGGGATAGTTGATCACGTCTTGGAGCAGACAAGTCTGGGTGAGCGAGGCAAGGATAAGTACAAGACCTACTCCTTAGGTATGAAGCAGCGGTTGGCCATAGCCGCCACGCTTTTGAAGGAACCCGATCTGCTCATCTTTGACGAACCAACTAATGGATTAGACCCAGCGGGTATCCGTGAAATCCGAAACACCATGCGCGCGCTTAGTGCGCAAGGGAAAACCGTTCTTGTCAGTAGCCACATCCTCAGTGAGATCGAACATGTGGCCGACACGGTGTCGATCATCGGCCGCGGCAGACTTTTGGCATCGGGACGCGTGGCAGATGTGATTGGCAATCAGATTTCAACATCTGTGCGAGTAGGAGTTGCTGATCTTGATACCGCGCATCGCATCCTTACTGACGGCGGACTCCTTGTCCGTGAGGACGGAGGATTGCTCGTGGTTGAGGGGATTGCCGATGGAGCAGAGATCACCAAGCTGCTGGCTGCTCATGACCTATTTGTAAACGAGTTAATACCCGTGCGCGCAGACCTCGAGTCTGTGTTTTTGCAGTTGACCGCTGATGAAGGACTCGAGTCATCGGGCGGTGCGAAATGATGCGGCTAACCACAGTTGAACTGCGCCGCCTGTTCTCACGCAGACTCACATCGATTGCTCTTCTTGGCGCCGTGGCTGTCACTGGGATGATCTTGCTAGAGGCATATCAACAGGCCAAACCCCTCAGCGGCCAACAGTTGACATTCCAAAGAGCCCAGTTCGATCAAGCACATCAGTCGTGGGAGCTCAATGGGGTCCAGCAATTCAAGGACTGCGTGAAGCAGCAGGCTATAGCTCAAAAAAATGATCCGAAGATCGACTATCACTGCAATGACATGGAACCCAAATGGAAAAATTGGGGTAAGCCGAAAGTGAAGTTCGCTGACTTGATGCACTCGAGCCTTCTCAACTGGTCCTATCTCATCGCATTTATCAGCTTCCTCATTGGCGCAGGTTTTGTGGCCGCCGAATTCAGTAGCGGCTCAATAGGTAACTGGCTGACATTTGAGCCGCGGCGGATGCGGGTCTATGCGAGCAAATTGTTAGCAGCCGGAGTGGGATTAATTCCGGCGACAGTAGCGTTGATTGGGCTGCTGTTCGGCGGGGTGTGGCTGATTACTGCAAATTACGGCTCCGCAGCGGGCACAACCGCCAAAATGTGGAGTGACCTGGGCCTGATGGCGGGACGCTCGCTCACACTCGCAGTGGTTGCGGCCGTAGTCGGAGCGGCCATGGCCACGCTGCTGCGCCACACTGCCGCCGTAATCGGCATTGCCATGGGTTATCTGGTACTGATCGAAGCGATCTTCAGCCATTCGCTTCAAAATATGCAGCTGTGGTTTCTGCGGATCAACATGGAGGGATGGTTGCAGCACGGCACTAAGTACTTTCTAACGACCTGCAAAACGGACAGCCAGGGCAATTACCGGTGCGACGGTGTCGAGAAACTTTTAGGGTTCGGTCACAGTTCAGCCTATTTGGGATTATTAGTCGTGCTTGTCATTGGCCTTTCCGCGGCGGCTTTCCAACGGCGCGACGTTAATTAGACAGAGCAGATTTGCGACTAAGGCTCCTGTAGAGAGATGAGTACTGCAAGGGATCTTCGAGGCTCACATTCAAGTGGGAATAAATTGCAGGTGGTGTAAAAATTGGGAATCGGTCGATTCCCTGCTTTACAACGAACTAGGCCTCCCGTGATGAAATTCTTATTGAACTTTGGTGATGTCCTTGCAAACACAAGGCGTATGGATACTGACATAAATTTTCGTTACTCGGAGTAACTATTTGGCCTTGGCGTTCTTAGGGAGGCATCGTAGATAAAAATTGCCTTCAGTCTGTGCGACCGAAGGCAATTCCTAACAATAGTTTCTACTTTAGGCGCTCACCTGATACTGCATCGAAGAAGTGAATCTCTGCAGGATTAGCAACAACAGAAACTGTCGTGCCCGGCTCTGGAGGATTCTTGGGATCCCAGCGCACGATAACTTGTGCCTCCTCCGCTGAGAATGCGAACTTCACTGTTGGATCGGCAGGCTTTCCGTAGACAAACGCATCGGCACCGAGTTCTTCGACAACTTCGACGAGAACATGGAAGCCGTCAGCCGCTGGGCTGAAGCTCTCCGGACGGACGCCGACGGTCACAGTGTTTCCTGCATGAGCAGGAACAGGAATCGACAGTGAACCGAGTTTGGCGACTCCATCTACTACTGGTGCACTCAGCAAGTTCATGGCAGGTGAACCGATGAATCCGGCAACGAATGCATTCGCCGGGTGGTCATAAAGATTTCTTGGTGTGTCAACTTGCTGTAAGAGGCCATCCTTGAGTACGGCGACGCGGTCACCCATCGTCATAGCTTCGACTTGATCGTGTGTCACGTAGACGGTTGTGATTCCAAGGCGGCGTTGCAGCGCAGCGATCTGCGTGCGAGTTGCTACGCGCAACTTCGCATCAAGGTTTGAGAGGGGCTCGTCCATAAGGAATACCTGAGGTTCGCGAACGATCGCGCGACCCATGGCAACACGTTGGCGCTGGCCACCGGAAAGCGCTTTTGGTTTGCGCTCTAGGTATGGCTCGAGGTCAAGGAGTTTTGCGGCTTCAAGTACTCGACGCTCGCGCTCTTCTTTCGACGTCCCGGCGATTTTGAGAGCAAATCCCATATTCTCGGCAACGGTCATATGTGGGTAGAGCGCGTAGGACTGGAATACCATCGCAATGTCGCGGTCTTTTGGAGCAACGTTGGTGACATCGCGATCACCAATGAGGATGCGGCCGTTATCTATTTCTTCAAGTCCGGCCAACATGCGAAGTGATGTCGACTTACCGCAACCAGATGGTCCGACGAGGACGAGAAATTCGCCATCATTGACAGTAAGATCTAATTTATCGACGGCGGGGGTTGTTGTTCCTGGGTATATACGTGTTGCTTTGTCGAAAACGACAGAGGCCATGACATAACTCCTTCTCCGGGCAGGTACGTGCCCGACGGTCCGTTGGATGAAGGTCCCATCGCTCGTGCCCTAGACGGTCACCGACGACGACTTACGCTCGAAGAGGTAATAATTTCTAGGTACTTTCTTCGAGCCAGTGGCAAGAGGCTACGCCATTTGACCGAGAAAAGGGAAGTGGAGGTCCGGAGGCCCAAGCCCGTTATTCTTCTGGCATGAGCCTTGATACCGCCAACTTATCTATCGGTGGGCTTTTGCTAGATATTGCCGTAGTGCTGAGCCTGATCCTCCTGGCGGCTCTCTTCGTGGCCGCAGAGATTGCTCTTATTTCCCTGCGGGAAAGTCAGGTTAGGCAGATGGCCACGCAGGGCAAACGGGGTCTTCGGGTTTCGGCACTGGCGGCCAACCCCAACCGCTTCTTGGCTGCAGCACAGGTAGGTGTGACTGTCTGCGGATTTTTGTCAGCCGCCTTAGGTGCTGAGCGGATCGGTCGCTACGTTGTGCCCTGGCTTGGGGGGATGGGGCTTTCGAGCGGATGGAGCAATGCCATGTCGCTGATTGGGCTGACCTTAATCATCGCTTACATTTCGTTGGTCTTTGGCGAATTGGTTCCCAAGAGGCTGGCTCTGTTTCGCACCGAGGCGATTGCCCTGGCTGCCGCCCCGATTATCGATGTGCTCGCCATGGTTTTTCGACCCGTGATCTGGTTGCTATCGCGCTCCACCGACGTCATTGTTCGACTCTTCGGATTGGATCCGAAAGAGCAAAGAGAGCAGATGTCGGAGGAGGAACTCCTCGACCTCGTGACCGGCCACGCCGCCCTCACCGATGAAGAGCGCGATATCGTTGAAGAAGTCTTTAACGCCAGTGGTCGCCAGATTCACGAGGTGATGGTTCCTCGCACCGAGGTTGATTTCCTCGATGGGTCCTTAACCGTGGGTAGGGCGATCGCGCTCGCAGTCGACAGGGCACATTCGCGATATCCCGTGGTCAAGGGATCCACTGATGAAGTCATCGGGTTTATCCATGTCCGTGACCTTCTCGACAAGTCACTTGCTGGAAACAGCGAAAAGATTCAAGAGCTCGTTCGAAAGGTCATGTTCCTACCCGGCACCAAAGGTGTGCTGCCGGCTCTGACTGAAATGCGCAACCAGAGTCAGCACTTAGCGATAGTCCTTGATGAGTACGGCGGGACAGATGGGATCGTCACGATGGAGGACCTGGTGGAGTGCCTCATTGGGGATATCCGCGACGAGTATGACTCACCGGAATATGAAATCTCTCATGAGATCCGCACGGGTGACTTCGAAGTCGACGGCCTTATCTCAATTGAGGATCTCATCGATGAAACAGGTATCGAGATACCAGAAGGTTCATATGAAACTCTCAGCGGTTTCGTTATGCATTTTCTAGGGCGCATCCCGAACGTCAACGATGTAGTTGCTATCGAGGGTGCACGTATTACGGTTCTTTCGTTGGAAGGGAAACGCGCTGGGTCCTTATTGATCTCGCGGACCGCATAAGTCATGCGAGAATAGCCCGCATGACCCCTAAGAGAGTCCTCTCCGGCATTCAGGCAACAGCTGATTCAACCCACCTTGGGAATTACCTAGGAGCCGTGAGGCATTGGGTGAGTTTCCAAGATGAACACGATGCTTTTTACTGCATCGCCGATCTTCACACTCTGACCGTCGAGACCGAGCCCGAAGTACTTCGCCGCCGCACATTGGCGACGGCCGCGCAATTGTTGGCCTCTGGAATCAATCCGGATAAGTGCACATTTTTCTTACAATCTCACGTGAGTCAGCACAATCAGCTGGGATGGGTGATGGAGTGTCTAGCCGGATTTGGCGAAGCCAGCCGGATGACGCAGTTCAAAGACAAGTCGCAGAAATCCGGTTCAGACCGCACCGTCGTCGGGCTGTTCACTTACCCGATGCTCATGGCCGCCGACATTCTTTTGTATCAGGCAGACCTAGTTCCCGTAGGTGAGGATCAACGGCAACACCTTGAAATCACCCGTGATTTAGCCGAGCGTTTCAATTCACGATATGGAACTACGTTTCAAATTCCAGAGGGCTATATCTTGAAGAGCGGCTCGAAGATTTATGATTTGCAGAATCCAACAGCCAAGATGAGCAAGTCTTCATCGTCGACACTTGGGATCGTGGAGATCATGGATGCTCCCGAGGTCAACGCGAAAAAGATCAAGAGTGCGGTCACTGATACCGGTCGCGAGGTTAGATTTGATGAGAAAGAGAAACCAGGCATCAGCAACCTTCTGACGATACATTCGACCCTGTCGGGCAAGAGCATTGAGGCAATCGAGAAGGACTTTGAAGGTAAGGGGTATGGAGATTTCAAAACTGAGGTGGCTGAAGTAGTGGTTGAGTTTTTGCGCCCGATACGCCAGCGTGCCCTGGAATTGCTAGAAGATGAGGATTCGCTCCTGGAGATCCTCCACCAAGGGGCGGCAAAAGCCCGTATTGTTGCTGAAAATACCGTGCAAGCTACTTACAAGAATCTGGGTCTAGTGCAATGAAATTGCGCAGGGCAATTATTGCGGGAGTATCTGCAACTCTTTTGCTGACACTGACTGCCCTCGTTCCCTCTGCTCAGGCAACCACACCGCTTCGAGTGGGAGTCGCGTACGACACCGGCGGGCCAGGAGATCACTCTTTTGATGACGCGGTAGTCCAAGGCCTGGCTATGGCAGCCAAGCGTTTCCCAATTCACATAAGCGCAACGGTGACGATCGGCACTGATGCTGATCGCGAATTGCGACTGCGCTCGCTCGTGGCAAAGGATTGCAATCCGATCATCGCGGTTGGGGCCGGATACGCCACCGCCCTAACAAGTGTTGCCCTAAGTTTTCCAAGTACTCAATTCGTCATCGTCAACGATGCTTCGATAAGAATGCTTAACGTAACTTCTGTGGTCTTCTCGGAGAATCAAGGGGGCTACCTCGCGGGAGTAACGGCAGCCCTTGCTACTCGAACGGGCAAGATTGGCTTAGTGGGTACCAGGGGCTCACTGTATGAGAGCGGATTCACGGCAGGTGCACACGATATTAAGAAGGACGTAACGGTGTATGCCCGTTATGGGAGTGATACTGCGCTCACGCTGACCAACGCCTTGATAAGGGCTGGTACTGACGTAATTTTTCTTACGATTGCGGGATCGGGTTCTGAGGTCCTGAAAGCAGTGGCAACCGCCAATAAGGAGGGCACTAAAGTTGCATTGATTTTAGTGGAACCGGATCAGTACGTGACCCTGCCAGCGGGCGCCAAGAGATACATCCTTGCCTCCCTTGTGAAGCGTGTTGATAGGGCGATTGTGAATGTGATTTCCGAGTCTGTCTCTGGCCGCACGGTCATTGACGTCCTCGATGCCAAATCGGGGATTTATGGACGCCGGTACGGGATTCAAAACGGCGGCATTGGATTGTCTCTATGGTCGCCACGGGTCTCTAAATATCGAAATGTTATCAACTCTGCGGCAATCAAGGCATCGAAACTCTCTTTGTAATTGAAAGTTAACCAATTCGGACTGTTTTAGGCTCTGTCTCTATGGTTAGATTAAATCAACTACCCATGAACGACATGGGGCTCTTGGGAGGAACATTGAAAAAGTCATTGCGTTATGGAGCCGTCATTGCGGCTTCAACACTTGCATTCGGCATTACCGTGGCTCCAGCAGCACCTGCTGCAACCGCCGTTAAGGCGTGCTTGGCACTCGACACCGGTGGTGTAGATGACAAGTCATTCAACGCTGCAGCATGGCGCGGAGCGCAGTCAACTGCATCAAAGAGCGTGACAGTGAAATACCTCGCTGCACAATCTGATGCTGATTATGCGCCAAATATTAAGAAGCTAGTTGATGAGAAATGCACCGTAATTATCGGTGTTGGATTCCTTATCAACAGTGCAATCGTTGATGCAGCGAAGGCCAACCCTGGTACAAAGTTTGCAATCGTTGATCAAGACGGTTTTGATCATGGTCCAAACGGAGACCAATTTCCAGGTACCGCTCTTGCTAACTTGAAGGGTCTTCAGTTCGCTACAAATCAGTCGGCATTCCAAGCTGGCTACCTTGCCGCAGGTTTCTCAAAGACTGGCAAAGTTGCGACGTACGGCGGACTCAACATCCCACCGGTTTCCATCTTTATGGATGGCTTTGCTAGAGGCGTTGCCTACTACAACACGGTCCACAAAAAGAGTGTTGTTGCACTCGGGTGGGACGTCGCCAAGAAAGACGGGACATTCGTAGGTGGATTCTCTGATCAGGCGAAGGCATTGCAGATTTCCAAGAACTTCGAACAGCAGGGGGCGGATGTCATCTTCCCAGTTGCTGGTGGACTTGGTGGCGCAACTGCTGGTCAATCAATGACTGGACATAAGTCAGTAACTATCTGGGTTGACTCAGATGGATTTGTTCAAGCCCCACAATACAAATCAGTACTGCTGACTTCTGTTGTTAAGGGTGTTGATACGTCTGTATCTAGTGTGATCAAGGATGTCGCAAAGGGCAAGTTCACCTCTGCTGGATACTTGGGCACCTTAGCCAACAGGGGTACCTACCTAGCGCCATACCATGAGCTAGCCAGGAAGGTTCCTGCCAAACTCCAGAATGAGGTTCGCCAACTTGGCGTCGCCATCAAGACTGGAAAAGTCAAAGTAAGTTAATTCGAGTCCTTGAAATAGGCGGGGTGAGTCCATGAGGACTCGCCCCGCCTTTTCTTTCTTGTAGTAAATCCTTATATGGCTAGACTCAATTGACCCCTGCACACATGGGGTTCTCTGGAGGAATAGTGAAAAAATCATTGCGTAACGGAGCCCTTCTAGCCGCCGCATTACTTGCGGTTGGCGTTACTGGGTGCGCCAAGACCACCGTTTCAACCGCTATCAAAGCATGCTTGGCACTGGACACAGGAGGCGTTGATGACAAATCCTTCAACGCAGCCGCATGGCGCGGAGCACAAGCTGCAGAATCATCGGCCGTAACGGTCAAATATCTCGCTGCACAGTCAGATGCTGACTATGCGCCAAACCTAAAGAAATTAGTGGATGAGAAGTGCAACATCATCGTTGGTGTTGGATTCCTTATCAATAGTGCAATCATTGACGCCGCAAAGGCGAACCCCGGAACCAATTTTGCAATCGTTGATCAAGATGGCTTTGATCACGGGCCAAATGGGGATCAATATCCCGGCACGGCAATTGCCAATTTGAAGGGTCTTCAATTTGCGACCAACCAGTCTTCATTCCAAGCGGGCTACCTGGCCGCAGGATTTTCCAAGACAGGCAAAGTGGCCACATATGGTGGACTTAACATTCCGCCGGTGACTATCTTCATGGATGGTTTCGCCAAGGGGGTTGCCTATTACAACCACGTTAAGGGTACAAAAGTCGTGACTCTTGGTTGGAACACCGTCAAGAAGGACGGGACATTCATAGGTGGTTTCTCAGACCAGTCGAGAGCCCTCCAGATTTCCAAGAACTTCGAACAACAAGGGGCCGATGTCATCTTCCCCGTTGCAGGCGGTCTCGGCGGCGCAACTGCTGGTCAGTCACTCTCGGCTCGTAAATCAGTGACAATTTGGGTTGATTCTGATGGCTTCATTCAAGCCCCTCAATATCGGGCGGTGCTTCTCACATCGGTTGTGAAAGGCGTTGACACTTCAGTTACAGGAGTGATCAAGGACGAAGTTGCGGGCAAGTTCACATCTGCTGGCTACATGGGCACCCTGGCCAACGGTGGCACGTACTTAGCCTCATATCACGATCTGACTAAGGATGTACCAACAGCACTTCAGAATGAAGTTACCCAACTTGGCCTCGACATTCAGTCAGGAAAGGTGAAGATCGAATAGTTAGCTTGAAATACGGAGCGGATCCTCACGGACTCGCTCCGTATTTCTTTGCGGTTTTGCGATTTCAAGGTAGATTTCTTTGTATGTCCTTGGAGCTTCGCGCTATTACAAAGCGTTTTGGAGCGTTAGTTGCCAATGACGCGATAGACCTTAAAGTGGAAGACGGGGAAATTCACGCCATACTGGGAGAGAACGGCGCAGGAAAATCGACGCTTATGAATGTGGTTTACGGGCTTTTGCAGCCTGATGCCGGAAGCATTCTGGTCGACGGAAAGGAAATCAAAATATCAGGTCCGGCGGATGCGTTGGCTTCCGGAATCGGCATGGTTCACCAACATTTCATGTTAGTCCCCGTCTTCACGGTTGCCGAGAACATCGTTCTTGGTCATGAAGCCACCAACAAGTTTGGCATACTGGAACTGGCAGCTGCAAAAGAGGAGATACGTCGAGTTTCAAAGGAATTCAACTTTGATGTTGATCCCGATGCAGTTGTCGAAGATCTTCCCGTTGGCATTCAACAGCGAGTCGAGATCATTAGGGCGCTAATTTATGACGCGAAAGTTCTGATTCTTGACGAGCCAACCGCAGTTCTGACCCCTCAGGAGACTGATGAACTTTTGCGGAATATGAAAATTCTTCGCGATAAGGGAACCTCAATCGTGTTCATTACTCACAAGTTGCGCGAGGTTCAGGAGGCTGCTGACAAAATCACCGTTATACGCAGGGGCAAAGTCGTCGGAACGCCGCCAGTAAGTGCCTCGCAGCAGGAGTTGGCTTCCCTCATGGTAGGTCGGCCGGTTTCTCTGGACGTTTACAAGAAGGCCAGCACGGCCGGCCCCGTCGCACTTTCAGTGAAGAATCTGAACGTTCATGATGTGACAGGGCGCAGGCTGGTTAAGAATGTTTCATTTGATGTCCACGAAGGCGAGATTCTCGCAGTTGCGGGAGTGCAAGGAAATGGTCAGAGCGAACTCGCCAAGGCCATTGTCGGGTTGGAAGAGTTCATGGATGGCTCGATTGTTCTGGGTGGTAAAGACATCACTACGTGGTCAGTACATGACACTCTTTATTCAGGGATTGCCTATGTACCTGAGGACAGAGAGCACGATGGATTGATTTCATCCTTTTCCGTCGCCGAGAATTTGATCCTCGACACCTTTGACACTCCTCCTTATGCAAAGGGACCGATTCTTTCTCCCATTGTTGTCGCAAGGGAGGCAGAACTACGAGTAAAAGAGTTTGACGTAAGACTGCAGAGCGTCCAGGACAGTGCTGCATCGCTTTCGGGTGGAAACAAGCAGAAAGTCGTGTTGGCCCGCGAATTGTCTCGTCCTGTAAAACTAGTCGTTGCCTCTCAGCCAACTCGAGGTCTGGATGTTGGGTCCATCGAATTCGTTCACCAAAGAATCATTGCGGAGAGAGATTCCGGCAAAGCAGTACTAATTTTCAGTACTGAGTTGGATGAAGTGACCGATCTTGCTGATCGGATTGCGGTCATGTATCGCGGAGAGATCATTGCCATGGTTCCCTCAACCACGTCCCGTGAAGACCTGGGCCTTTTGATGGCCGGCGTTCACCCAGAAGGAAAGAGTGCATAAATCGTGAAATATGCGCGTAAAGCCTTAGCCACGATCGCCCTTCCAGGATTGGCCTTTTTGTCAGCCCTTTTTGTCAGCGGATTGCTCATTGCCTTCTCTGATCCTGCAGTTTTGAAGCTTGCGCATTCTCCTTTTAAATTCATTGGTGCCGCCTTTACTGCCGCAGGGAAGGCGTATGTAGCTCTCTTCGAAGGAGCAATATACGATCCCAATCTTGCTCATCCGAATTTCTTTAACGGGTTTTATCCCCTGTCAGAGACATTGGTATCTGCGGCTCCGTTGATATTGACGGGCTTATCCGTTGCGTTGGCCTTTCGTGCGGGCCTTTTTAATATTGGCGCTCAAGGTCAGTTTATTTTCGGTGCCATCGGCGCATCCGTTGTTGGCTTCAAAGCCACCATGCCGATCGGGATTCATGTGATCGCAGCAATTGTGACCGCCATGGTCTTCGCCGGACTATGGGGAGGATTTGTCGGACTGCTCAAAGCCAGAACCGGCGCCCACGAGGTCATCGTCACCATCATGCTCAATTACGTTGCTAGTTACTTCCTACTCTGGCTTCTGAGCACTACCCCATTTCTTCGAAAAGGTAGACAGGATCCGATCGCCCCACCCGTGAAGGAGAGCGCGCGATTGCCGCATCTTGCTGGCCCCAATCTCCGTGTGAACCTTGGCATCATCATTGCTCTGGCCGCCGCGGCAGGTGTGTGGTGGTTGCTCAATCGCAGCACGTGGGGCTTTAGATTCCGGGCCGTCGGCGCAAATGCCGCGGCTGCAAAGACGGCGGGAATTTCTGTTCCGTTAGTTACAACTATGGTGATGACAATCGCCGGCGCACTTGCTGGTTTGGGGGGTGCCGTTCAAATCCTTGGCAGTGAATTTGCTCTTACGGCAGGGGCCGGGGGAAGTTTCGGTTTTGACGCAATTACGGTTGCACTCCTAGGGCGTGCAAACCCAATTGGGACAGTCTTTGCCGCTCTCTTGTTCGGAGGACTCCGCGCAGGTGGATTAACCATGCAGGCTAATACCGATACGCCGATAGATCTGATTCTCGTGATTCAAGCCCTCGTTGTTCTCTTCATTGCAGCACCGGCGCTAGTGAAGGCGGTATTTAGAATCAAACAACTCAAGGTCGGATCTGGCGTGGTCTCCAAGGGATGGAACGGATGATGGCGCAGGTCGAGGTGCTTTCCTTATCAGCTCCAGAACGTCGCCGTCGCCGGATGGTGGTACTTATGTTCGTGTTGGCCGCTTTTGATTTCCTCGCCTTCGTCATTATTCCGAAGCAGCACGACAAGGCCACATTTGGTTTTGTCATGGATCGCGAATGGGTGGCAATTCACGAGTGGTCAATCAATTCAAAGCATGGGTCATTGGGTTTTGCGGTCCTGGCGTTATTGGCTGCAATTCTTGCTCTCTTCCAGTACCGTGCGCGAAAGAAAATTCCTATTGCAAGCTCCATATTCGGGATAAGTTTCTTGATGTCATTCCTATGCTGGGCGGCCAGCGGCAAGTTCATCCCACTAACTGGCCTTTTGCAGGGCGGATTGCTTCTCGCGGTACCCCTTATTTACGGTGCGATGGCGGGCGTTCTCTGCGAGCGTTCGGGCGTCATAAACATCGCGATTGAGGGACAATTGCTGGCTGGTGCATTTGCGTCTGGTGTCCTGGCAAGTTTAACTCAGAAGACTTGGCTTGGATTGCTCATCGCTCCTTTCGCTGGAGCGCTTATCGCATATCTGCTTGCAGTATTCGCGATCAAGTTCGGAATTGATCAGGTGATTCTGGGCTTCGTTCTTAACGTTTTGGTCATCGGTCTGACGGACTTCTTATACAAGCGCCTGCTTATTCCATATCAAGCAACCTGGAACTCCGGCCCCATACTTTCGCCAATCAAAATTCCAGTGCTGTGGAAGATTCCCATTATTGGCCCAATTCTTTTTGACCAGACAATTATTGTTTACATGATGTACGTGATTGTCGCCCTCATTCACGTCGGGCTCTTTCGATCAAAATGGGGCCTTCGAATGCGCGCGGCAGGGGAGCATCCAACTGCTGCCGAGAGCGTCGGCATTAACGTGAATCGAATCCGATTCCGCAATGTCATTCTCGGCGGGGCTATTGCCGGTCTAGGCGGTGCCTACTTCACCATCGGCGCGGTCGGTCCTTTCGGCAAGGAGATGACGGCCGGCAAAGGATTTATTGCCTTGGCTGCATTGATCTTCGGCCGTTGGAGCCCACTTGGTGCAGTATCGGCTGCTCTGATCTTCGGTTTTGCAGACAACCTTCAAGGTGTCCTTTCGATCATTGGCACCGCGATTCCTTCAGAATTTATGTTGATGGCGCCATACATTGCCACGATCATCGCTGTCACTGGATTTGTCGGTCGCGTTCGAGCACCGGCGGCTGATGGCGTGCCCTACAAACGAGGCGAGTCGGTCTAATGATTATTGATTGGGGAGTGCTTCATGCGGAGGCAATTTCAGCGATGAAGAAGGCATATGCGCCGTATTCGAAATTTCCCGTAGGTGTGGCCGCACTTGTTGAGGACGGTCGCATTCTCGTCGGTTGCAATGTTGAAAATGCAAGTTACGGACTCACGCTCTGTGCCGAGTGCGGGCTTGTATCGACTCTGGCAGCAACTGGAGGTGGCACGCTTGTTGCCGTGTACTGCGTAGATTCTCATGGAAATGCGTTGATGCCCTGTGGGCGTTGCAGACAGTTGCTATTTGAGCATGGCGGTGGCGCATTGCAATTGATGACCGATACAGGGATTCGCCCACTTTCCGAATTGCTCCCCTGGGCATTTGGACCAGATGAAATGAAGCGACGCATTGATTGAGGACTTCTCTGCGGTAGAAGTCATATCGGCCAAACGTGACGGCCATGAGTTAAGCGATGTGCAAATTGATTGGGTGGTATCTGCTTACACCCGCGGGGTCGTTGCCGACGAGCAGATGGCCGCTCTGGCTATGGCAATACTGTTGAACGGAATGAATGCTCGCGAAATATCACGCTGGACCAATGCGATGATCAACAGTGGCGAGAGGTTGAATTGGTCATCTATAACCAGGCCCACTGCCGACAAGCATTCAACTGGAGGGGTCGGGGACAAGATCACACTTCCACTTGCACCCTTAGTTGCCGCGTGCGGCGGTGCAGTTCCCCAGTTATCAGGTCGGGGACTGGGCCACACCGGCGGAACGTTGGACAAGTTGGAGTCCATTCCCGGATGGCGCGCAGAATTGTCCAATGTAGAAATGCTCACTGTCTTGCAGGACTGCGGTGCGGTTATTTGTGCTGCTGGTGCCGGCTTGGTACCGGCGGATAAGAAGTTGTACGCGCTGCGTGACGTGACGGCAACAGTGGAGGCCATTCCTCTTATCGCCTCCTCCATCATGAGTAAGAAGATCGCCGAGGGAACATCGAGTCTCGTGTTGGATGTGAAAACGGGAAGTGGCGCCTTCATGAGTGACCCCATGCAAGCGGGGATACTCGCTCGGACAATGGTCGAATTGGGGAAAAATGCGGGCGTAAAGACGCGCGCGTTGGTAACGGCGATGGATGTCCCATTGGGTCTGACGGTAGGAAATGCTCTTGAAGTTCGTGAATCCGTTGAAGTCTTAGCTGGTGGCGGCCCAAAGGATGTTATCGAGTTGACCCTCCTTCTCGCACGAGAGATGATCGAACTTGCAGAAATCCGCGGGAAAGATCCAGAGAGTGCTTTGAAAGACGGCAGCGCGATGGATGTTTGGCGAAGAATGATCAGCGCTCAAGGTGGCAACCCCGATGCTCCGCTGCCCACGGCGCGCGAGAATCAGAAGTATGTTGCAACGCAAAGTGGCCGCGTGGTCGGCATGGATGCCATGAAAGTAGGCATCGCTGCTTGGAGGCTCGGGGCTGGCAGATCCAGACAAGGCGAGAAAGTACAAGCTGGCGCCGGAATTGAACTCCACGCCAAACCGGGAGATGAGATCACCGCGGGTCAGCTGTTGATGACGCTGCATACAGACGAGCCAGAGCGGTTTCCTCGTGCGATTGAAGCCCTGGTGGGATCCGTGACGATTGTGGCAGGTGGCGCGGTCAATCGACTACCTTTGATTGTGGAGAGAATTCAATGAACGCCCTTTTAAAAATTCCCAATCCCACCCAGATCAAACGGTTGCCAAAGGTCTTATTGCACGACCATTTAGATGGCGGATTGAGACCCCAAACTATTATCGATATTGCCCATGAGATTGGGTATACCGCCCTTCCTACAACCAATGCAGATGAATTGGCCATCTGGTTTCGCGAGGCCTGCGATTCAGGTTCGTTGGTTCGGTATCTTGAAACCTTTAGCCACACAATCGCAGTGATGCAGCGCCGCCAAGATATTGTGCGTGTTGCCCGTGAGTGCGTCGTCGATTTGGCTCGGGACGGCGTTGTTTACGCAGAGGTTCGTGGCGCACCAGAACTCTTTACCGAAAATGGCCTGTCAATGTCTGATGTGGTGCAAGCAACTTTAGAGGGCTACCGATTGGGTGAGGCCGATGCCGTCTCTGAAGGGTTCGCCATTCGCGTTACGTCGATCCTTTGCGGGATGAGACAGAACAAACGATCGCAAGAGGCTGCCGAACTTGTCGTTGAGTATCGCGATTTAGGTGTTGTCGGTTTTGATATCGCTGGCCCCGAAGACGGCTTTCCTCCTAGTGACCAGCAATCGACATTTGATTATTTACGTCGCGAGAATGCCCACTTCACAATCCACGCCGGCGAGGCATACGGATTGCCATCCATCTGGGAGGCAATCCAACTCTGCGGCGCAGAACGTCTGGGTCACGGGGTTCACATCATGGATGACATCGACCTGAGCGGGTCGACCCCTAAATTGGGGCGGCTTGCCTCGTACATCCGTGACCGACGAGTGCCTCTGGAACTATGCCCGACATCGAATCTCCAAACAGGGGCTGCCAAATCCATCAAGGAGCATCCGATCGGAAAACTCGGGAAGATGAGATTTCGAATAACCGTCAATACCGACAATCGCTTGATGAGCCAGACCTCGATGACAAATGAGATGACCCAACTTGTCGAGGCCTTCGATTGGACCTTTCTAGATCTGCAACGGGTGACGATCAATGCACTCAAGAGTGCCTTCATTCCCTTTGAAGAAAGGCTTGTCATTATTGAAGAAGTTGTTAAACCGGCCTTTGCCGCGATCGCGGCCGAATAGGGGTTCTACACGCCGATTGGGTGCCAGATTGTTTTAGCTTCCATGAAAGCCAAAATCCGCTGTGAATTCTCTCCCTGTTTGAAGGAGTGAATTCTCTTCAAGTTTTGAGCACCTGAGGTCTTCACCTCTGAAATCAATGATGGCTCGTCGATACCGCTGATATCTAGTCCATTGATATCCATGTGGGAGGCAAACCAAGGAGAAAGTTCTTCTTTGTTACCGGTGAGAATATTGCAGACTCCATGAGGTAGGTCGCTAGTCGCCATTACCTCTGCGAAAGTAATTGCTGAAAGCGGCGTGCGCGAACTAGCCAGCACTACGCAGGTATTTCCAGAGACAATGATCGGTGCAATAGCATCCACCAATCCCAACAAAGAGTATTCCTCGGGTGCGATTGCACCGACGACTCCCATGGCCTCCGGGATCGTAAAGTTGTAAAAGGGTCCAGAGACTGGGTTGGTTGATCCGGCCAGAGCGGATAACTTATCGCTCCAGCCGGCGTACCAGACACACCGATCAATAGCCTCGAAAACTTCTTTCTCTGCACTCTCTAACGAAGTCCCCTCGCTTGCGGAAATTTCATTGATGAATTGTTCGCGACGTCCTTCCATCATCTCTGCAATCCGATAAAGGATCTGCCCTCGGTTATAAGCAGTGGCGCCTGCCCATGAACTCTGAGCCGCACGTGCGGCAACGACCGCCTCTTTTAGATCTTTTCGCGAGGCCAAGCATGCATTGGTGATGAACTGGCCATTCTTGTCTCGCACCTCATACGTTCTGCCTGACTCGCTTCTTGGAAAATTTCCGCCGATAAAAAGTTTGTACGTTTTCATCACTTCTAGACGCTCACTCATTTCCTGACTCCGCCTCTTTGAGATATGTAGTAAGGCCGTGGCGACCGCCTTCGCGACCCCAACCTGATTCTTTGTAACCACCGAATGGGCTTGCTGGGTCGAACTTATTGAATGTATTTGCCCAGATAACGCCAGCCTTGAGTTGCTGGGCTGCCCACAGAATCCTCGAACCTTTTTCACTCCAAATGCCTGCTGATAGGCCATACGGCGTGTTGTTGGCTTTCTCAATTGCCTCTTGCGGCGTTCTGAAGGTAAGGACGGAGAGGACTGGACCGAATATCTCCTCACGCGCAATTCGGTGGGCCTGGGTGACCCCGGTGAATATCGTCGGGGGATACCAGAATCCGGTACCGGGAAGGGTGCACTCCGGACTCCACCGCTGCGCACCTTCTTCATCACCTGACTGGCTAAGATCGCGGATCTTCTGCAATTGTTCTGCAGAGTTGATCGCGCCAAGATCAGTGTTTTTATCTAGAGGATCTCCCACCCGGATCTTTGCCATGCGTACTTTGAGTTTGGCCAAAATCTCATCTGCAATATTTTCCTGCACGAGCAGGCGAGATCCCGCGCAGCAGACATGTCCCTGGTTAAAGAAAATGCCGTTGACGATTCCTTCTACTGTTTCATCAATGGCGGCGTCCTCGAAGACGATGTTCGCAGCTTTACCTCCTAGTTCCAGCGTTGCTTTCTTATGAGTTGGTGCGATTGCTCGGGCAATCGCCTTTCCGACTTCAGTAGAACCTGTGAAGGCGATCTTGTCGATGCCAGGATGGTTAACGAGTCCCGCACCTGTACTGCCATCACCGGTAACGATATTTACCACGCCAGGTGGAAGATCGGCTTGCTGGCAGACCTGGGCGAAAAGAAGCGCGGTTAAGGATGTGGATTCGGCCGGCTTTAGGACCACTGTGTTCCCGGCAGCAAGGGCAGGGGCGATCTTCCAAGAAAGCATGAGGATTGGGAAGTTCCAGGGGATAATTTGTCCTGCGACGCCATGGGCTCGCGGGGCTAGACCTAGGCCGGCATAATCCAATTTGTCTGCCCAACCCGCGTGATAGAAGAAGTGCGCGGCCGCCAGAGGGACATCTACATCGCGCGATTCACGGATGGGTTTTCCGTTGTCGAGGGTTTCAAGCACTGCAAATTCACGAGCCCGCTCCTGGAGAATTCGGGCGATGCGGTAGAGATACTTTCCGCGTTCCTTGCCAGGCATTTTGGACCAAACTGACTCGTACGCTACTCGAGCGGCATCTACTGCCGCATCGATATCCGTTGCGTTGCCGAGCGCGATGTGGCTGAGAACTTCCTCATTTGAGGGATTAACGGAGGGGAAATGGTTGCTGCCCTGTGTGAAAGCGCCGTTGATGAAATGCCCATATTGAGGGTCGATCGTGACGATAGATCGCGACTCAGGGGCCGGTGCGTATTCAAATATAGTCATCTTCTAGTCTGCCTTAATCGATCGTCACGTAGGTGGGACTTGCATAGTAGCCATCTCGCATCTTCATTCTCTGCATCAGCAAGTCGTTGAGTAACGCACTTGCACCAATGCGAAAGAGAGAGGGCGTCAACCATTGCGGCCCGGCCGTCTCATTCACGAGGACTAATTGCTTGATGGCGTCTTTTGTATTTCGAATTCCACCAGCGGGCTTGACGCCAATACGGCGGTTTGTCAACTGGTAGAAATCACGGACTGCTTCGAGCATCACGAGGACGACGGGTGCAGTGGCAGCGGGGGAGACTTTTCCGGTGGAGGTTTTGATGAAGTCCGCTCCTGCAAGCATTGCCAGAAATGATGCCTTGCGTACATTGTCGTAAGTGACAAGCTCGCCAGTTTCAAGTATTACTTTGAGATGCGCTTTGCCGTCGCAAAGTGCGCGAATCTGCGCGATCTCCTCGAAGACTTCAATGTACCTTCCAGAGAGAAATGCTCCGCGATCAATAACCATGTCTATTTCGCTAGCCCCAGCCTGTATTGCATCGGTCGTATCTTGAATCTTGACTGCCATCGATGCTCGACCGGATGGGAAGGCCGTAGCCACGGCAGCCACTGGCACGTTCGCGCCGCCAATTTGGTCGAGATGCTTTCGTGCGATTGAAACCATGTCGTTGTAGACGCAGATCGCGCCAACACTGGGAACGGTGGCATCGGTTGGATCTGGCCTAACGGCCTTGGAAGCCATAGCCATCACTTTCCCAGGAGTATCGGCGCCTTCGAGCGTAGTGAGATCCACCATTGAAATTGCCAGATCAATGGCGAACTTCTTTGACGAGGTCTTGATGCTTCTAGTGGCAAGCATGGCAGCACGAGCTTCGGCGCCAACTTGGTCTACCCCTGACAAGCTTTTGAGGAAACGGATCAAGGAGCCTTCGGTGCCGTCCACGAGCCCGTAGTGATTCACGTATTCATCATATCGATTTAGGACTGCAACAAGAATTGCGTGAGAGGAGCTCGCAGTTGATCGAGGACTTTCTGCGCGGCATGTTCGCCCTGCCTTGTGACGACTTCCACGTAGCACTTCACTTTTGCCTCAGTGCCACTAGGTCGGATGATGACGCGAACATCTCCTTCCAACCAGAGGCGCAGGCCATCAGTTGGCGGCAGGTCGTCATTAGGTGACATCAGGTCATCTACAGCAAGAACTCGTTTACCGCCGATCTCAGAGGGAGGGTTGCCTCGCAATGATCGCAGGAGACCTGCTACGCGCCCCAAGTCCTCTACACGAACTGAAATCTGTTCGGTGCCGTGATAACCGTGACGGAGCCAGATTTCATCAAGTAGATCAAGAAGAGTCTTGCCGTCCTTTTTCAAGTCAGTGGCTAACTGCGCCAGCACGATCGCGGCAGAGATTCCATCTTTATCATTGACAGAGTGCGAATCTACGCAGTAGCCGAGTGCTTCCTCGTAGCCAAAAGTGAGCCCCTCAATTTTGGCGAGCCACTTGAATCCAGTAAGTGTTTGACGAAACTCCATTGAGTGATGTTCTGCAATTTTTTGCAATATGGACGAAGAAACAATGGAATTCGCGAGTATTCCCCCTTTGGATTTCCGCGCGATGTATTCGCCAAGAAGAGCGCCAAGTTCATCGCCGCGAAGCACTCTCCATCCGTGAACCGGGTCCTTGACAGCCGCGGCACATCGATCGGCATCTGGATCATTTGCGATCACAAGATCTGCCTCGACGCTTCGCGCGGTTTCCAGTGCCAAATCGATAGCGCCGGGTTCCTCTGGGTTTGGGAACGCCACGGTTGGAAAGGCAGGATCGGGTTGGGCTTGCGCCTTAACAAGTATCGGTTCGGGAAATTCTGCCGTATGGAAGACCCGCTGTAGGGTCTCGGTCCCGACTCCGTGCAACGCCGTATAGACGATCTTAAGATCTCCCGGATTCATGACCAGGCGGGAAGTGCGGATTACGTATTTCTCGACGATCGCATCATCCAATATGACCCACTCTGTACCGCGTGGTTGCGCGGCTAGAGAAGTGATTTGAGAAATCTCTTTGGAGATGAACCGATCCGTTGGCGAGACGATCTGTGATCCGCGGTAATCAATCCCATCAACCGTTCCACCTAGATAGACCTTGTACCCGTTGTCTTGCGGAGGATTGTGGCTGGCGGTGACCATTACTCCGACGTCAACCTCCAGTTCATTTACTGAAAAGGCGAGCACAGGGGTGGGAAGCGGTCGGGGGAGGACGAATACTTTCATCCCCGCCCCACTCATGATCTCGGCGGTCTCCCGCGTGAAATCTTCAGATCCATATCTGGCATCTCGCCCAATGACGATACTTATTAGACCGCGGTCTTTCATGAAGCCCGCCAATCCTGCGGCTGTTCTACCGACAACTGCTCGATTCATGCACGAGGGCCCCGGACCTAGAGGACCCCGAAGTCCAGCGGTTCCGAATTGAAGAAAGCCCGAGAAGTACTTTCTTAGTTCAGCGAGATTTCCCTGTACCAAAAGTTCGTTCAATAACTGTGCGGTTTGGTGGTCAGGGTCGTCAAGAATCCATTCGCTCACTTCTTTTTTTAGATTTGCATCGGATTCCGAATTCGTGAGGCTCATGTACCCAGACATCATGTAGTTAGAGTAGTTTCGGGATAACCCCATGGAGAAGGGCACCCATCCGGTTTGCGGCCTCTTTGCCCGCCGCGATGACCTCCTCATGGTTGAGCTTTTCCCCGCTCACACCCGCGGCGGCATTTGTTACTAATGAAATGCCAAGGACTTCAGCACCAAGGGCATGGGCAGCAATTGCTTCGGGAACTGTAGACATGCCGGCAAGGTCTGCACCAAGAGTTCTCGCCATGTGAATTTCAGCCGGCGTTTCGTAAGAGGGGCCACGAAAATGTGCATAGACACCCTCTTGCAAGGAGGGGTCCTCACCTCGAACGATTTCGCGAATTCGCTTGCTGTACAAATCTGTCAGGTCAACAAAGTTGGCACCGATCAATGGGCTTGCCGACGTCAATGAGATGTGGTCGCGAATGAGAACTGGTTGCCCGACGCGGTAATTCACGTTGACGCCTCCAGAGGCGTTGGTGAGAATCACAATTTTGCATCCTGTTTTAACAGCCGTTCGAACTCCATGCACAACTGGTTCCATGCCCTTACCTTCGTAAAGGTGTATACGGCCGAGAAAGACGAGGACCCTTATTTTTCCGTGATCGCCTTCTATTTCATAGGATCGGATCTTCCCAGATTGACCCGCAACTGTTGGCGGTAAAAAACCAGAAATAGCTTCGGTATTGAATTCATGCGATGGCTTGCCCAGTGCATCAACCGCGCTGACCCAACCCGACCCCATGACTAGTGCGACATCATGTGAGGGCAATCCGGTCTTTTCAGCTATTTCGCTTGCCGCAACAACGGCGGTACCAATTGGATCTAGGTATAGGTCAGATGAGCTCATGCGTCAATGATGTCACAGAGCCTTGCACCGTTTGATACGTTCTCTCCAATAATCGCAACGAGGTTTGTCACGATTCCAGATCTATGGGCCATGAGAGGCTGTTCCATCTTCATGGCTTCGAGGACGATCACGAGGTCGCCGATTTCCACAAAATCGCCTTCACCGGCCGCGATTTTCACAACCGTGCCCTGCATCGGGCTGGTCAAGCCATCCCCAGTGACCAGTCCGCTCATGCCTTTTTTGGCACGATGTCGTTTGTGGATCGGTTCCGGTGCGTGCAGGACGACGTCAAAGCGGTGTCCGTTTACTTCGGCCACGAAATGTTCCGATGCAGCATGCGATGGAAAATGGTTGACAGATTTTCCAAAAGCAGGTATCTCGTTGTGGAATTCATTCTCAATATAACTGGTGTAAACAGCGAAATTTTCGGTGAAGGCAGGGTCTTCAACTATCGCGCGATGAAATGGCAGGGCAGTTGCTAGCCCACCGATGTGGAATTCTGCGAGGGCGCGCCTGGCCCGTTCGATAACTTGCGCGCGGGAATTGCCTGTGATGATGAGTTTGGCTAACAGGGAATCGAAATTCCCTCCGATCGTGTCACCACTTTTGAAGCCGGCGTCCACTCGTACACCCGGACCGGAAGGTAGATGCCATTCGGTGATGCGCCCTGGAGCCGGCAAGAAGGATCGGCCTGGATCTTCTCCATTGATACGAAATTCCATGGAGTGCCCGCGGATGATGGGATCTTCATATCCCAAGTGCTCACCCATAGCGACGCGAAACTGTTCGCGCACTAAGTCGATGCCCGTGATTTCCTCGCTGACCGGATGCTCAACTTGAAGGCGAGTGTTTACTTCTAGGAAGGAGATAGTGCCGTCCAAGCCGACAAGAAATTCGCACGTGCCAGCGCCGACATATCCAGCTTCCTTCAGTATCGCTTTGCTTGACCTGTACAACTCTGCATTCTGCGCCTCGGTCAGAAAGGGCGCGGGTGCTTCTTCGACCAATTTCTGGTGACGGCGTTGGAGCGAGCAATCACGCGAGCTAATTACGACTGCGTCGCCGAATGAATCGACTAGCACTTGGGTCTCAACATGTCTCGGACGATCTAGGTAGCGCTCGACAAAACATTCCCCGCGGCCAAATCCAGCGATGGCTTCTCGCACTGCGGAGTCGAATAGTTCTGGAATTTCCTCCATGGTTCGGGCGATTTTCAGACCACGCCCACCGCCGCCGTGAGCGGCCTTGATGGCGACCGGTAGCCCGTGCTCCTTGGCGAACGCGGTCACTTCCTCGTGGCCCTCAACAGGATCAGCCGTTCCTGCAACAAGTGGAGCCCCCACCTTGGCAGCAATCTTTCGTGCCGAGACTTTGTCACCCAGCAAACGAATGGCCTCAGGGGAGGGACCGATCCATATCAAACCGGCATCGACCACGGCTTGTGCAAAGTTCGCGTTCTCGGAAAGAAATCCGTAACCGGGGTGTATTGCATCGGCTCCGGACTCATTTGCCGCATCGATGATCTTTTCAATATTGAGGTAGGTCTGTGCAGCCGTTAGGCCGTTAAGTGAATAGGCGGCATCGGCGGAGAGGGTATGAATTGCCCCCCGGTCTTCGTCTGAGTAGACCGCAATGCTCTTGAGTCCATGATCCTTGCAGGCGCGAATAATGCGCACGGCGATTTCGCCGCGGTTGGCAATTAATACGCTTTTCATCCTTGAACTCCTATTGCTTGGTGCGTTATCTCGTGCCACGGATACCCCAATTGTGACGTCAGTCGACGAAGAAGTGGTACTGAAAGGCCAATAACATTGGTGTAATCGCCCTCAATGGAAGAAATGAACGCGCTACTGAGTCCATCGAGCGTGAAGCCACCTGCCACATTGAGCGGCTCACCAGAGGCGACGTAGTCGTCAATTTCTTGGTCGGTGAGTTCGGAGAAAATCACTTTGGTAGTTGCGATATCGGCGACTTCGACACCACGATCGATATCTAGAATGCAATGGCCCGTATGTAGGTATCCAGATTTTCCACTCAGCATCCGTGCTCGTTCTCTTGCTACTTCTGGGGTCAAGGGCTTGCCAAGGGATAGTCCGTCGAATTCGAAGGTCGAGTCGCAGGCGATGATGAGCCCCTTCTCGATGATCATTTCGCGAACCGTATGCGCTTTCGCGATGGCAAGGGCTAAGACCATTCCCTTCGGTGGCATCGACAAATAAATCGAGTCTTCCTCATCTACATCGCTAATAACGATTTGCGCATCGATACCGGCGGCTTCTAAAAGTCGTTTGCGAGAAGGCGAGGCAGAGGCAAGGATGATCGAGGGCATTTACGCTTTCCTCGGAAGTGGGGATCGAAGTTGCGGGGCGGCCCACGCGCTGTGAGATCTAGTCGTGTCATCGTGCGGCTTCACATGTCGTTTGAGAACATCCTCAATGGCTAGCAACTCGTCGGGGGTGGGAGCTCCTGAGGTAACGGTGTAACCAATCACAGTGGGATATTTCCGTGTTTGCGGGCGGGAAGAACGTCGCGTTTGGTGCGCAACGACCTGAGCGCCTTGGTGATGTATTCACGAGTTTTATTTGGCTCAATTACTGCATCTATGAATCCACGATCAGCGGCTAAGTATGGATTTGCCAGCGTCTCGTTGTAGTCGGTAATGAGTTGTTCTCGCAGAGCCGCTGCATTCTCGGCCTCACTAAGTTCTTTGCGATAGAGGATATTGACTGCCCCCTGGGCGCCCATGACCGCGATTTCTGCTGTCGGCCATGCCAAGTTGACGTCTGCTCCGATGTATTTGGAGCCCAGGACAATGAAAGCTCCTCCATAGGCCTTGCGTGTTACCACTGTGACAAGTGGAACTGAGGCTTCTCCATAGGCGTAGAGCAATTTGGCGCCACGACGAATGACTCCATTCCACTCTTGTTCGGTGCCCGGCAAGAATCCTGGGACATCCACGAGAGTCACGATGGGGATGCTAAAAGCGTCGCAGAAGCGGAGGAACCGCGCTGCTTTTTCACTTGAGTCGATGTCGAGTGTTCCAGCCAATTGTTGGGGTTGGCTGGCGATGACGCCGACGGAGTGACCTTCAATGCGACCGAAGCCGACAATGATATTTGGTGCGAAGAGCGCATGAACTTCCAGGAACTCCGCTTCATCCAGGAGAGCGTGAACAAGAACCTTCATGTCATAGGGCTGATTCGGGCTATCTGGAATCAAGGTGTCGAGTGCGAAGTCGGTTACTTTCTGCTCGAGTGTCTCGGTGGGCGCCAGAATCGGAGCGCCGTCCATGTTGTTACTCGGCAGATACGAGAGCAGTGCTTTGACATAGTCCAGGGCATCGTCTTCGTTCTCTGCAAGGTAATGCGAGTTGCCCGTTCGGGCGTTATGAGTATGAGCCCCACCCAACTCTTCCATTCCAACTTCTTCGCCGGTGACAGTGCGGATGACATCGGGACCGGTGATGAACATATGGGAAGTCTCATTGACCATGACGACGAAATCGGTGAGCGCGGGTGAGTATGCCGCTCCACCAGCGCATGGACCGAGAATCAAAGAGATCTGGGGAATGACTCCAGAGGAACGCGCATTGAGGCGGAAGATCTTGCCATAGCCGCTTAAGGAAGCCACGCCTTCCTGAATACGAGCGCCACCAGAGTCGCTGATCCCAATGAGGGGCATCCCGTTTTTCAAGGCAAATTCGGCGACTTTCACTATCTTCTCGCTGAAGACTTCTCCAAGACTTCCGCCCATGACGGTGAAATCTTGGGAGTAGAGAGCGATATTGCGTCCGTCGACGGTCGCGTATCCCGTCACGACTCCGTCGCCGTAGGGCCGGTTCTTCTCCATGCCGAAGGTGGTGGATCGGTGCCTGGCGAATTCATCGAGTTCGGTGAAGGAGCCAGTATCGACAAGTTTGGCGATGCGCTCGCGCGCAGTCATCTTCCCTTTGGCATGCTGTTTCTCGATGGCTCGCTCAGATCCAGCGTGGACGGCTTCATCTAGTCGATCGCGAAGGTCTTGAATTTTTCCCGCAGTTGTATGCAGATCACGGCTCATACCCCTACGGTACTAGGCGTGAGCCCCTTCGGTGTCCCTCTCGATGGCGAGAGCATAAACGCGCGCGTAAAAACGAGTTACTGGCGGGTAAACGTCGTCGAGTCCACTGGGTCAACCCAAGTCGATTTAGTTAAGAAAGTGCGCGATGGTGTAGCGGTTCACGGAGACGTTCTGGCCACCGAGTTTCAATCAGTTGGACGTGGACGATTGGATCGAACATTTATTGCCCCGGCTCGCTCGGCACTTCTTTTTTCCTTTTATATCGCGCCTAAAAGCCCGGGCGATAGGTGGGGTTGGCTTCCTTTGCTCGCGGGCCAGTCGGTCTGCCACGCAATCTCAGAAGTTCTAGATATTAGAAGCGATGACACCGTGCAATTGAAATGGCCAAATGACATATTGTTCAACGATCAAAAAGTTGCGGGCTTGCTAGCCGAGCGCGTGGAAACTCCACTTGCGACTGGGGTGGTCATAGGGATCGGTATAAATGTTCACACGCGTCAGGAAGAGCTGCCAGTACCGAGTGCAACCTCCTTTGCTCTCCAGGGCTACGCAGATTGCGACCGCAACTCACTATTGACGCATATTCTGCAAAGTTTCTCCCATTACATGGAACGTTGGGAAAATGCAGATTCTTCCTTGCTACTCGAATATACGAACGTAAGCGCCACTCTTGGTCGACGAGTTGAAATCGAAATACCGGGACAACCAAAAGTGATTTCAGTCGCGACTGGTATCGATTCCTCCGGCGCCCTCGTTCTCGAAGATGGCAGACACATAACGGTTGGCGATGTCGTCCACCTCCGTGCACTCTAGGCTCCTTAATGTCTGAACATTTCCCGACTGTTGGAATCATCGGTGATGGCCCATTTGCGCGGATGCTGATTGCACCTGCTCTTGCACTCGGGGTGAACATTGTGAAAATTCAGATTGATGTCGTCGCTGATGCGAAATATTCCGTGACAAGCACACTCGGCGCTACGATTCCCATCTCACAAGTGAAGAGCCTTGAAAGTTCTGGTGTGACATTTCAGCCGAATTCACGAGCGATGGAGTTCGTGAGAGCGTGGAATGAAGGTCACAATCTACAAGAACCTTTTGACGCCGTCTTCTCCGTTATCGTTGCCAGATCTCCGCATGGACAGGCATCGGCGTGGACCCCCACTGAAATCAGTGACGTTCATGGCTCACTCATGACGATCACGCCGACTCTCAAGCTCTCATTAAGCCAGATGGTAGTGGCGCAGAATTTGGCCTTGGACCTCGTCAAGCAATCGGATGCAGTCGGAGTGGTCGACGTCGAAATGGTTTTAAAGAACGGTGAATTTTTCGCGCGCTACTTATCGCTAGGACCCAGTCTCAACGGCTCGTGGACGATTGAAGGATCAAGAACTAGCCAGTTCGAACAACACCTCCGAGCGATACTGGATCTGCCGCTGGGCGACCCATCCTTAGTTGCTGCCTTTTCGGTCACAGGCACCTACGTCGGAGAAGGGAATATGTATCGTCCGTATCTACATCTGATGGCACGGAGCCCCGGATTGAAGTTCCACCAATATCTCTCTGGTCCCGCGCAGGCCAAGGGCCATGTAACGGCCATAGGCCCTGACCTTCTAGACTTAACGGAGTGCGTTACCCACGCCGTTGAATACATGAGCGGAGAAATTGATGAGTGAAGTAAGCGTCGCAATTGTCATGGGATCAGATTCCGATTGGCCGATCATGGAAGAGGCAGCCAAGGTCCTCGATGACTTCGGCATTTCCTATACCGCTGCAGTAATTTCCGCTCACCGCATGCCGATGGAAACCATCGAATTCGCGCAAGGAGCCGCGGCACAAGGAATTAAGGTGATTATTGCTGGAGCAGGTGGAGCAGCCGCGCTGCCGGGGATGATCGCAGCCCTGTCTCCGCTTCCAGTAATTGGCGTGCCAATTGCTCTAAAAACATTTGATGGTCTGGATTCACTTTTATCAATCGTGCAGATGCCAGCCGGAATCCCAGTTGCAACTGTGGGAGTTGGCGGCGCGAAAAACGCTGGCATCTTGGCGACAAGAATCTTGGGTATCGGAGACGCTGAGATTTCTAAGAAGGTTGCGAAGGCGATGACAACGATGCACGACGAAGCCAAAGCCAAAGGCGAGAATTTGAAAGCCCGCCGCAACCAGAAGACTGGCTTCTAAACCGATTACTTTTGCTTGCGTTTTCCGTATTCGATAGCAGGGCAATGATTCATCACCGCAAGTAGCCCTGCACTCTTTGCTCGTGCTATGGCTGCTTCGTCGATCACGTCCAGCTGCAGCCAGACCGCATTTGCGCCGATCTCTATCGCTTCATCGACCACGGCCCCAGCAAGGGTGGAGTTTACGAAGAGATCTACTACGTCTACCGGAAATGGAATTTCCTTCAGCGATGCGTAACCTTTTTCGCCGTGTACTTCTTCAGCCTTTGGATGAATAGGCACGATACGGTGCCCCTTTTCTTTGAGCAGCTCAGCAACACTGTATGCAGCTCGGAATTCGTTGTTGCTGAGGCCTACTACAGCCCATGTCTTGAGGGCGAGTACTTGGTCAATGTCATCACTCATGCGTTGGCACGACCCAATGCATGGAACTTCCACCCTGCAGCCACCCAACGATCACGATCAAGGGCATTTCTTCCATCGATCATTCGCGGATTTTTTACCAATGCCAAGAGATCCTCTGGGTTCAAATCTTGGTATTCACGCCATTCCGTCAGGTGCAGTACCAAGTCTGAGCCAGAAACACACTCTTGAACCGTTTGAGCGTAGGTGATTGCAGGAAATCGTTTCCGCGCATTTTCAATCGCTTTTGGATCATGCACCGATACCGATGCTCCCGCGGCATGAATTTGTGCCGCAATATCAAGAGCGGGTGAGTCGCGAACATCATCGCTGTCCGGTTTGTAGGCCGCACCCAGAACTGCGATCTTATACCCGGTTAAGTCTTCCGACAGCATGGAACGCACAACGTCGATTACCCTTTGACGTGCACGTAAGTTGATCGAATCGATATCCCGCAAAAATTCAAGGGCTTGCGTTGCTCCTAGTTCTTCAGCACGAGCAATGAATGCGCGAATGTCCTTCGGTATGCAGCCACCACCAAAGCCAATCCCCGCTTTTAGAAACTTGTTGCCAATTCGAGGGTCGTATCCGATGGCTCGCGCCAGAACCGTCACGTCTCCGCCAGCAGACTCGCAGACCTCTGCCATGGCGTTGATAAATGAAATCTTCGTTGCCAAAAACGAGTTCGCCGCCATTTTAACTAACTCTGTGGTCGGCAAGTCTGCTCGAATCCAAGGGGTCCCAATTTCCAGAAGTGGGGCATATACCTCGCGAAGAATCTCCTCAGCTCGATCATTTGTAACGCCGATAACAATCCGGTCGGGACGCAACGAGTCTTCTACGGCGAAGCCTTCCCGAGTAAATTCAGGATTCCAGGCGATGTCTGCTTGAGGAGCGGTGGTGGCCAGTTGTACCCGCAAAGTTTCAGCAGTTCCCACTGGCACTGTTGATTTTCCCACGACAAGTGAACCCGACTTCAGGTACGGAGTTATCCCGGCAACAGCTCCATATATGTACGTTAAGTCGGCGGCTAGCCCATCCTCCTTCTGAGGTGTTCCAACACAAATAAAATGCACATCAGCATCTTTGGCCAGCGAAAAATCCGTTGTAAAAATTAGGCGTCCAGTATCTAATTCAGTTTTAACGATCTCTTGTAGCCCTGGCTCATAAAAGGGAAGGTCGCCGGCCGAAAGGCGTCTAACTTTCTCCGCATCCGTGTCAATCCCAATCACCGTGAATCCAAGAGATGACATACATGCGGCAAAAGTGGTTCCTAAATAACCCGTACCGATTACCGATAAAACTGGTTTCATCCACCCATCCTAAGTGAGAAGTTACTAATACTTCAGCGCACCGCAGGGGTTTTCGCTTGCGGTACGGGTCTTGAATTTGTCGATGATCGTTGGGCTAGCCGACGGGCTTGCTTTCCCTGTTGCTTTAGTCGTCGCCTTCGCTGTGGCCTTGGTTGAAGAGCTTGGTGTTGGCGAGGCTTTGACAACATCCACGATTGGAAGATCTGCTCGAAGTCTTTGCCAGAGTTGAGGAGCAAGTACTGGATCCCAGAGAACGGTTGATCCAACGTAAGGGACAATGTAATTGACGTTGGAAAGTGGAACGGTGAGTGTCCGGACTTTGCTCGCGGACAAGTTTCGCATCTGCTTTGCCAGCGTTATGAGATCGCTGCTGTTGAGGGCTGAGTCAGTCTTCACTGTCGCCAGCGCCGCATTGAAGAAGTTCAGCATCTTGATTGGGTTCAGCAGTACCCCCGTACTAGTTGCCTTGCGAAGTACTGAGCTCATAAACTGCTGTTGCCGTTGCATACGACCGAGATCTCCCATGCCATCGAAATCGCGGGTGCGAACATATTTGAGTGCCTGGATTCCGTTCAGAGTATGAATTCCGGCTGCGAGAACGAGGTGGCTTTTTGGGTCGTTGATATTTTTCTTCGTGCAGACTTGAATTCCTCCGAGCGAGTCGACCATATGGGCAAAGCCCGCAAAATTGATTTCGACGTAGTGGTCAATGCGAAGATTCGTCATCGTTTCAATCACTTTAATCAGCAAAGGCGCACCGCCGTAGTTGTATGCGGCGTTGAGTTTGGATTTAAATGGGGCGACGACTTTGCCGCTGGAATTTGTGTGCTCGGGAATAGTGACAAGGGTGTCTCGCGGCAAAGAGATGATGACGGCCTTGTCTCGCGCCTTGCTGATGTGAACCAGAAGAATCGTGTCGGATCGCTGCCCGGCAGCCGAGGCAACGCTTCCTACCCTCAGTGCTTTTAATTCTGCCTTTGAAAGTCCCTCGCGGGTGTCAGAGCCGACAAGAAGATAATTTACGGCCGAGGATGCTTTTTCCGGCCGAGACTTGAGCCCTGCGAAAGCGTCTACTCGCTTGAGAGATCCCGTGATATGTCCGAGTCCAAGCCAGGCAAAAGCTGAGACGAATACAACCCCGAGTGAAAGGGAGGTTATGATCCGAACTCTGGGCGTGGATTTCACAGGGAGAGCGTACTTGCACGATAGCGTGGAGGGGTTATGAACACAGACGAGTCCCAGGATACTGAAATCACATCACACCTCCCGAGCGGGGTCTCCGTAATCCTTCCCGTTTTAAACGAGGAGTTTTATCTCGTCCATACGGTGAACGCGATACTTTCTCAGGATTATGCAGGGCCAATGGAGGTCATTCTAGCGATAGGACCATCAAAGGATCGCACGCAGGTCATGGCCGAAGAATTGCGAGCCCGCGACCCTCGAGTGGTGTTGGTCTCCAGTCCCAGTGGACGCACAGCAGCAGGTCTCAACCTGGCTATTGCGCAATCAAAGTACCCCGTTATTGTCCGAGTGGATGGCCACGCAGAGATTCCTGAGAACTACATTTCCTTGGCCGTGGAGATTTTGAACCAGACGGGTGCGGTAAATGTCGGTGGGATCATGGGTGCCGTCGGGGTTACAAAATTCGAAAAGGCCGCCGCACGTGCCATGCGAAGTCCTTTTGGTGTTGGTGCCTCTCGTTTTCACACCGGTGGCAGCGCGGGCGCGGTTGACACGGTTTACTTGGGTGTTTTTTTACGAACCGCGCTTGTGGCAGTGGGTGGTTTTGATGAACGCTTTACCAGGGCTCAGGACTGGGAACTCAATTTTCGTCTCAGGCAAGCAGGTGGAATAGTTTATTTCGATCCGAGATTGCACGTCACGTATCGACCCCGTCCGTCTTTTAGGGGCTTAGCAAAACAATATTTTGAGTATGGAAGATGGCGTCATGTGGTGATTCGACGACACCAGGGAACTGTGAATCTTCGTTACCTCGCCCCGCCATTTGCTTTGTTGTCCACGGTTTTTTCTCTAATTTTTGGAGCTGTTCTTTCACCACTCTGGTTCATTCCTGCAATGATTTACCTGCTATTTCTCATCGCGGCCTCGCTTTACATCGGCAGCAATTTTGGAGACCACCTGCGACTACCGTGGATAATGCTGACAATGCATATGTCCTGGGGCGCAGGATATTTAACCTCATTGCCATCCCTCGTGCCCGAGGAGTAAGAACCCGCCCGTGCGGTAGCCTTTCGCAGTGAACAAAATCGTACCTGTCGAGGTTTACGAGCCCTTTAGGGCAGGCTTGCCTCCATTGGCACGGTACTGGCGCACTCTCTGGCATCGCCGTTCCTTCATCAGGGAATATTCTCGCTCCGAGTTGCATGAAAAGCACTTTGACACAGTCTTTGGCCAAGTGTGGTTGATCATCAACCCATTGCTTCTTTCTGGCGTCTACTTCTTGCTCATCGTCATCATTGCCGGAAACAGCGACAAGATGCGCTATGCCCATCTAACCGCCTGTCTATTTCTCTTCTATTTTGTTAACCAATCCATGTCCGGTGGGGCCAAATCGGTTGTCAAAGGCGGAAAACTCATTCTCAACACGGCCTTCCCCCGATTGATGCTGCCGATGTCAGCCTGGCTGGTTGCACTTATTCGTTTCATTCCCACCATGGTTGTTTTCTTCTTCATCCGCAGCCTGATGGGTCTGCCATGGGGCTGGAACATGCTCTGGGCAATTCCAGTTGCGATGATTACCGGTGTATTTGCGCTGGGCCTGGCGATTCTGATTTCGTGCACAAATGTATATTTCCGAGATATTGGCAGTTTTCTTCCTTACTTTTCTCGTACGTGGCTCTATCTCTCGCCTATTCTGTATGAGGTAACTGCCTTGAAACCGAAGTTGAAGGCCTTTGAGATTGTAAATCCCCTCTTTCCGATCATGGATGCTTGGTCTCGCGCAATTGTCCACAACAAGGTCCCTCACATTGATTCTCTCCTCAAAGGTTCTGCTTGGGCCCTGGCAACTCTGCTTCTTGGTACATATTTCTTCCTATCAAGGGAGCGCGATTTTGCTGTCCGCGTCTAGTACTTCCCCTAAGGCCGGAGAACTCGCAGTTTCCGTCCAACATCTAGGTCTCACATACACAACAACGATTGATAAACGCCCGACTTTAAAAGCCCGCGTGCGCACTTTAGGTCGCGGCACCAAGCACACCCGTGTTGTTCGTGCCTTGGACGACGTCAACCTCGATGTTCCCTACGGAAGCGTTCTGGGAATCGTCGGAGCCAACGGTGCCGGTAAATCCACGATGATGCGAGTCATCTCTGGCATCTTGCCTCCCTCACAGGGCAAGATCGAGGTGTACGGCAAAGTGAGCACTCTGCTGGCACTGGGCGTTGGATTTAATCCATCTTTATCTGGCCGAGAGAATGTGCTTCTTGGTGGCCTTGCCGGGGGCATGACGCGCAAGGAGATCGCCGATCATTTCGAGGAGATCGCGGATTTCGCTGAATTGGGTGACGCCATCGAGGCGCCGATGCGCACTTACTCTAGCGGAATGTTCGCTCGTTTAGGCTTCTCAGTTGCCGTCACAGTACGGCCTGACATTTTGATTATTGATGAGGCGCTCAGCACAGGGGATGCTCACTTCAAGGAAAAAAGCCTTAACAAGATCAAGGAACTTCGCGGCGATGCACGGGCATTGATTATGGTCAGCCATGGATTGGGAACTATCCGAGATGTATGTAATGAAGTTGCTTGGTTACATATGGGGAAACTTATTCAACGCGGCGAACCGGACGCCGTGGTAGATGCCTACGAAAAGTTCCTGCATGTCGGAAAGAGCGCTGCCGTCAATGAGGATATTTAGTCGCGTTCTTGCACTCTTAATCTTCACCCTTTCCGCCACATCACTTTCCGCCTACGCAGTCACCACCGTGCCACTGACTTTTTCGTTTCAAGGTGCCGGGTACGGCCATGGGGTCGGAATGAGTCAGTACGGAGCTCGCGGCCAAGCTTTAGAAGGAAAGAGCGCAACCGACATCTTGCGCTATTACTACTCCTACGTCACCGTGGAACCGATGGTTGATAGCCAGATGATGCGGGTAAATATCGGCCACGCCCTCAATTCCTTTTCAATCAAAGCCATTTCAAAAGTCGGCCAGATTCAAATCTTCGAGGGCGACATCAAGGACACAACTCCGGCTGCGCCGTTACGCACTATGGAATTGAAGTCCACTCTAAGTTTTACGGTCCTGGGCACTCTGGCTTTTCCGAGTGTGGGTTCATCAAGTGGGCAAGTCGATCCCCTGCCAAGTGGAAAAATCTGGACCATTCGATGGAGCGGTACTCGCTATCTGCCAGGTGATCCCGCAGTCGTATCGGTAGGCGTGGCTGGATCAAGCACTGCGTATCGCTACGGCCAAATACAAGTGAAATTGGTGAAGGCTCCAGTTCTTGGATATCGCCTTGAAGTCACAAATACAGTTCGCCTCCATGACGAATATCTCTGGGGCGTAGGAGAAATGCCATCTTCGTGGCCGCTGGCTGCATTGCAGGCGCAGGCGATTGCTTCGCGAACGTACGCGCTAAATAAGGGCGCGACCATTAGGACAGCCTGCGATTGCAATATCTATTCGGCCTCGCGAGACCAAGCTTTCGTGGGTTATTCCAAAGAAACTGAGAAGAGGTACGGCCCCCTTTGGAAGGCGGCGGTCAACTCGACCTCAACCGATGATTCAACGGGGCAAACAATTCTCTATGGCTCCTCACCGATTAGCGCATATTTTTCTTCCTCAACTGGGGGCATCACCGAATCGGCTCAGGGCGTCTGGGGTACCGCAGTTCCGTATGCGATTGCTGTGCCAGATCCATGGAGTGTGGATCCAAAGATTAATGCCAAGTACGCATCGTGGTTGCGTCCCGTTTCGCAAAAGGTGATTGCTTCCGCCTTTGGGTTAGGCGATGTCGCGACTCTCTTCGTCAATGGCAAGGACACGAGCGGGAGAGTAGCGACAATTACCGCAATTGCTAGCAATGGCGAAACCGTGAAACTTACAGGAGGATCATTTGCCAGCAAGGCAAAGCTACCTTCGGCCTGGTTTGATATTTCAAATCAGCAGGTATTCATTCCGGCACCTTCGCCTACGTCGAGCACTATGACGACGCCTGGATAATTTCCACTTGTCCTGAAATATAACGTGCCTACTACGCAGGGATGTTGAATCCCGTAACTACACGGTAGCTCAGTCTTCTAAGTTCAATGCCGTCGACCTCAAGAATAAAGCTGTAGTTTCCGATCGCTGGAATTGGAAGGGAAGGCAGATTTATCGCGAGGCTTATGCTCTGACTCTCACCTGTTTCGAGGGTGGGAGGCCGCCCGACATTGAATTTCGCCTCTACGTGAACTGGGGCCACTGTATCGATTCCGTTGGGCACCAAGACTGGATGAGAATCGAAATCAACTAAATCAACTGTGAGAATGTGCTCGTTGTTGGTCTCGTTCCATGGGACTGAAATATTGATTCCAATTGCGAGATTTATATTCCATGGACCTGACGTGTTGGGCGGTACAAATGCTCGATCAATCCCTCCACCGGAAACGTACAGTAAGTTATTTTGCGCTTCCGCATGATTGCAAAGGATGGCCGTTAATTCCACAGGGGGCTCCTGATCTGCAGTGATCGCGATATTGCTTTCTCACAATATAGTCTCGAATCGGTAACTCTGAGCAACGGGCTTTTCTGTCGTCCTAAAATCAATCTACAGCTGCAGCTTGGAATCCTGTCGCCTTCATCGCAGCCCTTTCTATTTTGCGCTGAACTCGCCGTGCAACTCCACCAATCATTAATACGCCACGCTGCCGACCATCGAAGCTGGCCATGACAAAATTCTTGCTCACGGTCACTTGGAGATTCGAAATCGATATGGGCCAATGTGCGAGGCGTATCCAACGCTTCACGTGGAACCACTGGGGCAGTGGCGGGTTGGCACATTCGTCGTAAACACCACGTTGCTGTCTACTAATCGGAAAATGAACTTATCGTGCGAAAGCGACTTCTATGTTGATTTCACTTTAAACCGTTTTTGCCAACCCCACCAATCATTAGTACACCCCCTTCGGGGGCAGGGAATCAAAGACGTTGGATTTGCGCTAATCGTGACCTGGGGATGTTTGTCCCCCTCCCATTAGGGGTCCAGTTCGGCCAGGTCCTTGAAATGCAACTTTTAAGGCGCACATTGTTTGTAGCCATTATGGTACTTCCTGAGCACAAAGTGAGGTATAGTTCTAGTCATCAAGGTGCACATTGTTTGCGAAGGGAGAGTCATGGCACTCAGCACTCAGACGCGAATTGCACGGTCAATTGGTCGTAGCAAGCGTGATGTTTTCTTGCGCGCCGATTTCGCGAATTTAGGTAGTCCAAGCCGAGTCACGCGGGCCATCAGCGAACTGATTACTAAAGGAAAGTTGGTAAGGCTCGGATATGGCGTATATGCCAAAGCGATCCCCAGTGCCGTCACAGGCAATCCGATACCGCGAAAAGTTCTCGAATCTCTGGTGGCTGAAGCATTCGATTCTTTAGGCATTCCCGTGGAATTGGGCACTGCGCGCTCGGCTTATGCAACCGGTAGTACGGGTCAAGTACCAATGTCAGTAACCGTCTCAACTGGTTCCAGACGGGTCAGTCGCAAACTAAAACTCGGCAACCGTGAGGTCATATATGAGAAGCCTCTCACCCGAGCAAGTTGAACTTATCGTCGCTGCCGCGAACGAAGGTTTATCACTATTTTCCGCGGGAGCCCTTGAAAAAGACGTTCACCTCACCGAGGTTTTGCGCGCATTAAAGTTAGTTGAAACCGAGGATCTCGAACTGGTCTTCTGTGGCGGCACCAGTCTTGTCAAAGCATACGGATATTTGAATCGTATGTCTGAGGACATCGACATAAAAGTCGTTAACCAATCGAGTAGAAACACCTCGGCCATCCGGCAAAGTATGAGCCATCTTAAAGTTGCAGTAACCCAGGCATTTGTCGATTCAAGATGGTGACGAATGCCTAGTTCGCCATATCCACGATGTGCACATCTTGGCAGGCGTGGAGCTGGACTTAGTTGCAACACATCGGGCCTTCAAACTGGCCGTAGAAGA
>JANMBV010000022.1:0-99560 GCA_031360585.1 Actinomycetes bacterium
GTTCGGACTTCCGTGGCACTGCAACCGCCTTGGTGCCCGCGCAGAGTACGTCTTCGCATCGAAGGCGCCGCGCACTGGCCGAGAAGCAGCAGATGCGGGGGACTTCGAACTCGAGCAGTACATACATCTGCGTCTGCTCAACGACGGCTTCCTACTTACCCCATTTCACAATATGGCTCTCATGTCACCTGCAACTACGACTAAAGATGTTGATGCCCATACAGTGGCGTTTAGAAAAATGTGCGCCGATTTAGTTGGGTAACCGATACATGACGTCGCGACCCCACTCTGAAAAACCAAGTTCCGAGTAAAGCTTTATGGCCGCCAGATTCTCGGCGTCAACATACAACATGGCCGACATCAGACCTCTTCTTCGAAGATGGGCCAAGCCGGCAATCGTTATGGCCTTGCCAAAACCTTGACCTTGAAAGGTTGGATCGACTCCCATCGCATAAATTTCACCGATCGGATCGTGGCCGTGCTCTTCTCTGCCATCGTGAGAATGTGTATGAGCCCCGTGGATCTTCGTCCAACAGAATGCGATGACTTCCTCTTCCTTGGTGGCAAGGAGAAAACCACATGGATCAAACCAGTCCTCCGCTATCCGCTGGTGAAGGTTTTCAAGAGACCAGTCGCCTTGTTCGGGGTGGCCGCTGAAACATTGATTATTGAGTGTCAACCACGCCTGATCATCTAGTCCAGGATGAAATGTACGCAAGCCAAAGTCTTTGCGAAGCTCCGGAAGATATTGTGTTAGCGGGCGTCGCATCTGAATCACCGTGCGAATTCGAGTAAGCCCATTGTCCATAGCTAACTTTGCCGCACTTGGTAGATCTCCATGCGACCAGAGTCGTGGAGAAGTTATCCCGTAAATCTCTTCTAGTAGGGCTCGCCCCAAGCCCTGGCCCCGATGTCCCGGGTGGACTACCAATTCTGCGCTGGAGCCGGCAACTGCGTCGGTCAGATCTATGTGGGCATAGCCGACGATCTCATTGTTCTCTTCAACGATGAGATGGCGGTCGTCCTTGTCCCCGCCGTGTCGCAGGTGAAGAACAATGTGTTCAGCGATCGGTGGAATTCCGTCATGTTCGGCAGCAGCAGAGATAAGAGCCAGCACGCCATCTTGCTGTTGCAGGTTGAGATGTTTGAGATTCTGAATCAATTACTGAACGCGCTCTGTAACAAGACTCTCTTTAGTTCCTGATGGGAGTGTGAACCGATAACCCACATTCCGCACAGTGCCGATGATGGCTTCAAATTCAGGACCGAGTTTGGCGCGTAACCGGCGGATATGTACGTCGACCGTGCGTGTGCCACCGAAGTAGTCGTATCCCCAGATTTCTTGTAGCAATTGAGCACGAGTGAAAACCCGTCCTGGGTGCTGGGCCAGATACTTCAAGAGCTCAAATTCTTTAAAAGTTAGATCAAGGGCACGGCCTTTGATTTTTGCTGTGTAGGAATTTTCGTCAATGACAATTTCACCGCTTCGAATTTCGCCAGAAGATGGATCTGTTGCATTGCGCATTGCAGTATGTTCGCCAATTGCGATGCGAATTCTTGCTTCAACTTCTGCTGGGCCGGCAGTATCCAAAATGACATCATCGACTCCCCATTCGGCACTAATGGCAGAGAGGCCGCCTTCGGTTGTAATTGCGATTACTGGTGAACCGATACCAGTGGAAGTGAGCAAGCGCGTAAGGCTCTTTGCGCTCGGAAGATCTCGTCTGGCATCAATGAAAAGAAGATCCATTTCTGGAACATCGACGAGGATGCTGGCTTCGGCGGGCAAGATGCGAACTTGATGCTGGAGCAAACCCAATGCAGGAAGTACTTCTGCGCTGGCGCCGTGCGTATTTGTTAAAAGCAATACGCGGGCCATGGTGATCTCCTCATCTTGGATCTTCAGCACTAGTAGGACAGACTACTCGGATGAAATCTTTGCTTCCAATTCTGGTGATATTGGTAGTCGCCACGGTCTATGGTCTTTGGTATCAGCGCAGCAGGGGCACGATTCGACTCTCTCATCCGACTCCGGAATCCGCTCTGACGCCTGAGATTTTGGGCGCACCGTTGGGCTCCCGAGCCACTCTGGTGCAGTTTTCCTCCGCCTTTTGCACCCCGTGCCGGGCGACGCGATTGCTTCTAGAGAGTGTTACTTCGACGATGCCCGATGTTCAGCATCTGGAAATCGATGCTGAGGCTCATCTTGATCTTGTCCGAAAACTCAATATCCACTCGACCCCGACGACTCTCATTCTGGATTCGCAAGGCCTTGAAGTGGGGCGAGCAGTCGGCGCGCCTACTCGCGATCAGGTCATGCGATCTCTTGGTGCGATTAAATAGGTGCGAACCGGTTGCAATTGGCACATCGTCATTGAAGGCTTTATTCTTCAACCATGTTTTGCTGCGAGCCCAAACTTTTCACCAAGCGACGAGTTCTAGATTTCGGTCGCCTGGCGGGCTCCTTGTGTCGAATGTGATGTTGGCGTTTTTTTAGCTTTTACATCCATTTACCCGACACTCTCAGAACAGGAATTCCAGTGACTCAAACAACTTCTCAACTTCCAAATGTTAAAACGACAACTATCGATGCACGTGGCCCACGCTTTGCGGCGCTGATTACCACCGTGGTTCTAGTGGCAGCTCTTGCCTCTCATTCGGTCTGGGTAATCGCTTTTCAAACCCTAGTATTTGCCGTAGGTGCATTGCGCGGACCACAGTACACGCCGTACTCATTTATCTTTCGCAAATTTATTCGTCCCCGCCTGAGAGGTGAAGTGCCCGCTGAGGACATTCGCCCACCACAGTTCGCCCAGAGCGTGGGTCTGATATTTGCCTTCGTTGCGACGATCGGGTTGGTTTCCCACATTTCGGTTCTCTTCACCATGGCGGCTGGGGCAGCCCTGGCCGCGGCCTTTCTAAATGCCTTCTTCAATTACTGCCTGGGGTGCGAGGTCTACCTCCTTCTCCTGCGGCTCCGTTAGGCTGACGGTTATGGCTGAACAACATGAACTCCGAGAACGAGGTTTGCGACTTACACCACAGCGAGAATTAGTTCTCTCTGCGGTGCGCGAGTTGGGTCACGCGACACCGGAGGAAGTTGCCGAAAAAGTTCGTCAGAGCCATCCTGGTATAAATCTCTCAACTGTGTACCGCAACCTTGAAACGTTGGAAAATGTGGGACTTGTGCAGCACACGCATCTGGGGCACGGCGGAGCGACGTATCATGCGGCTGAGGAACTGACTCATCTGCATTTAGTGTGTGGAATTTGCGGATCAGTAGGGGATGCACCCATTGATGTTGCGGCCAATTTTGTTAATGTTCTTGCAGATGACTATGGGTTCAAGACGGATGTTACGCACTTTGCCGTCTATGGAACATGTGCTTCCTGCTTCCAGAAGGAGCTTTAAACTGCAAATGCGGGGGATCGCTAAAACATATAGATTAATAGCATGACTGCCGTACTTGTCGAACACGGCCCGGACGCAGGAGCGATCTGGCACTTTGGTGAGCCCAGCAAAGAACAGCGAGCACTAGAAGAGGGACCGGCATGGGCCGATCTTTCCCACCACGAGATCATCTCGATTTCTGGGGAAGATCGACTCACATGGCTTCATTCTCTTACGACCCAATTTCTAGAGAACCTGCCCGCAGACAAATGGATCTCTGCCCTAATTCTTGATCCGCAGGGTCACATCGAACATCAATTCGATCTGGTTGATGATCGGACAACTACCTGGCTGACACTAGATCCGGGGCGTGCTGCGCCGCTGCTACAACATTTGCAGAAGATGAAATTCATGATGCGCGTTGATATTCGTGATGTTACAACTGAGTATGCGCTCTTACGTCTGCCAGGAGTGGCCGACGATCTCGGCGGGCCTTATTCAATAGTTCCGCGGACGGACTTGACGCAATGGCGCGATCGTCTTAGCGAATCTGCAATTCAAGTGGGAACATGGGCGCTAGATGCCCAGCGGGTTGCGGCGCGTCGTCCGCGGATTGGTTTCGAAACTGACCACAAGTCGATTCCCAATGAACTTGGTCTGCTGAACAAATCGGTGCATATGAACAAGGGTTGCTACCGAGGACAAGAGACGGTTGCAAAGATCGCCAATCTTGGGGCGCCCCCCCGTCGATTGGTGATGCTCCATCTGGACGGTAGCGTCGTCAACATCCCCGAAGTTGGCGCGGACGTGGAAAAGGATGGCGTGAAAGTTGGATTCATTGGGACAATAGCGCGCCATTACGAGTTGGGGACAATTGCGCTTGCGGTAGTGAAGAGGAATACCCCGTTAGATGCGACTCTTATGGTTGCTGGAATTCCGGCAAGCCAAGAGGACTAGTAGACGAGTGCCTGTGTCGATTCGTTTGTAATTTCTTCTACGAAAGTCGCAGAGCCGGCAATTCGAATTCCTGGAATTTGATCCCCATCGTTGATGTTTCTGCGGACGGCGCATTGAGTGCATAGAGTCACGGATGCATTATTAACCAGCGTGTGAAGCAATTCATGAAGAGGGGCAGAGTGTGGAAGAGAAAATTCCTCCGCCTTTCCTGGCAGAGCCAACCAGGATGCATCCCCTGCTAACCAGAAGGAGACCTCAACACCGGCGGCGAGTGCCGTAGATGCAACTGAGAACGCCTGTGCCACTCGCTCGGCGTCATCAATGCCTGTTGCTAGCTTGATCACTAAATGAGTGCTTCGTGCCATGGATCCACCTTAAAGGATCAAGCAGATAGGCTAAAGACCATGTCAATGTCCCTGGTGACCTCTGTTCTACTCTCTGTTATCGCCGTCGGGATGGGTATTGCACTGATCGCCTATGGCTTTCGCCGTAGCAGCGGGGGAGGAAAGAAATAGATGGCATTCACTATCCCCGAAGGTCTTCACCCTGACTTGAATCCGCTGGCGTGGTTAGTGGGCACTTGGCGCGGTAAGGGGCGAGGAGAGTACGAGGGGATCGAACCCTTTGAGTTCGCGCAGGAAGTGGTTTTTAGCCATGACGGTCGTCCATTCCTTAACTATCACTCCCGATCTTGGATCATTGATGAATTTGGCGAGGTGATCCGCCCCGGCGGATCAGAGACCGGGTTCTGGCGGGTGAAGCCGAACAACACTTTGGAAGTAGTCCTTGCACATAACACGGGAATCGCCGAGGGGTGGGTGGGACGCTTCGAACCCGCGAAAATCCAGTTAGTGATGGACCAAGGCTATTCCGCACCTACGGCAAAAGTTGTTACCGACGGTTCACGTTTGTACGGACTAGTTGAAGGTGAACTTTTCTTTGCCTACGACATGGCTGCTGAAGGCAAGTTGATGCAGCCTCATCTCTGGTCGACGTTGCCTCGCTCCTATGACTGAGAATCTGGGGGCCGAGGTACTCGCGCAAGTCACACGCGGTGAAGTCGTCGAATCGCAACATTGTGGCCATCTTGTTCTGTTGCATGCTGACGGCACTGTAAAGTTCTCACGGGGAAATCCTGCCGTACTCATTTATCCCCGTTCCTCAATAAAGAGCATTCAAGCAGCGGCAATGATGCGTGCAGGAATGTCCCTGGAACCGCGCCTTCTTGCCCTGGTTGCTTCAAGTCATTCAGGTTCAGAAATGCACCAGAAGGCAGTCTTGGAGATTCTGGCTTTAGGTCGACTGAATGAAAGCGCATTGCTCAACACTCAGGATCGGCCACTCGGTGATGAGGAACGTCGTGATTGGGGTTCCAAGGCGCCGACCTCCCTCGCGCAAAATTGCAGCGGTAAACACGCTGGCATGCTTCTCACCTGTGTCATCAACAACTGGTCGACTCATGATTACCTTGATCCGGGCCATCCGTTGCAAGTTTTGTGCCGGATGGAACTGGAAGACCTTGCCAGCGAAAATATTTCACTTACCAGCGTTGATGGCTGTGGAGCACCACTTTTTCTGATTTCATTGCTCGGCCTTGCGCAGGCAATACACAAAATCACAATTTCTAATGATCCGATCCATCAGGGCATTCTTCAAGCTTGCCGTGATTTCCCAGATATTGTTGCGGGGAAGGGTCGCCTTGCTACTCGCAAAATGCTCGAGGTTCCCGGGCTCTTTATGAAAGAAGGAGCCGAAGGCGTTCTCATCGGGTCCATGCCCGATGGTCGTACGTTTGCATTCAAGATCGAAGATGGCTCTTCCCGTCCACTAGGTGCTCTGGTTGTTGCCGTGCTCAATGAGTTCGATATAGCCTCACCAGCCGAAGATGCCCCTATTTATGGGGGGAAAAAGGTAGTAGGAACCATACGCGCTCATTTATAGGGCAGGTAGACTGATCTGATGAATGGACGAATCGCGACGTTGATGGTGCATTCATCCCCGCTTGATCAACCCGGCATAGGCGATGCTGGCGGCATGAATATCTATGTGGCCGAGAATGCAAAGCGAATGGCTGCCATGGGCGTGAACGTGGACATTTTTACGCGCCGCAACCATAGAAATCTCCCCGATATTGTCGAGCTCGCTCCGGGTGTGACGGTTCGCCACCTCGACGGTGGCCCTGTCGAAGGAGTCACCAAGGAGGAGTTGCCTCAATACATTGACGAGTTAGCTGAAGAATTCGAAAAGGCAATCTGCGGAAAGACAAATTACGACGTTGTTCATTCTCATTACTGGATCTCCGGGAAAATCGGGATTCTTGCAAGCAAGAAGTTGCATGTGCCCCTCATACACACGATGCACACGATGGCGAAAGTGAAGAATCTCAATTTGGCTGAAGATGAAGAGCCGGAACCTGAGTTGCGAGTTGTCGGAGAAACTGAGGTTGTGGCAGCATCAAGTGCGTTGATTGCGAATACCGACTCGGAGGCTGCAAGCATCGTCTCCTTGTACGGTGCTTGCCCTGACATTGTTCACGTTGTCACTCCTGGTGTGGATCTTTATACGTTTACACCTGGTAGCGGTCGCGAGGTCGCGCGTGGCATTCTCAACATCCCCTTAGATGCACAAGTCATTGCATTTGTGGGCCGAATACAACCGCATAAAGGACCCGAACTCTTGATCCGTGCGACCGCCGAAATGCTCTCTCACTCACCGCACCTGAGGGCAAAGTTGATCGTATTTGTAATTGGTGGAGCCTCAGGAAGTGGAACCGCTGAGGTTGAACGACTCAAGGAATTAGTTAATTGGCTGGGACTTGCCGACGTAATTCGATTCTTGCCTCCGCTTCCCAGACTTGATTTGCCGAATTGGTATCGCGCTGCAGATTTGGTTTGCGTTCCAAGTTACAGTGAATCTTTTGGCTTGGTTGCACTTGAGGCGCAAGCGTGTGGAACTCCAGTCGTTGCCACCGCGGTCGGCGGCCTGCGAACTGCCGTTGCTGACGGGATTTCTGGGGTGCTGGTTGATGGACATGACCCGCGAGCATGGTCTTCGGTACTGGCCCGTCTTTTGGTGGAACCGCAGCGTCGCACCTTGCTCTCCCTCGGCGCCCTCGAACACTCTTCGCATTTTGGATGGGACGCAACGGCACGCGGGACCCTCCATATTTATGACCGAGTTCTCTCAGATCTTGCACAGCAAAAGATCTCATTCGGCGGCTAACGCCTATGGCCAACATTGATCCACGCTTCATCCTTGAGGAATTCTTCGACTCCCACGATCTAGATTTTGAGCGTAAGGATGCAGATACTTTTCTAGTTACTTTGCCAGGTGAGAAGAAACTCCAGACCCACTGTGCCTTGCTCCTCGGAGATCACTCTATGAGTATCAATGCTTTCGTGATTCGAAAACCGGATGAGAACGAGGCGAAGGTTTACGAATGGTGCATGAGGAAGAACGCCTCCATGTACGGAATCGCCTTCGCGCTCAACGAAATTGGCGACCTTTATCTTGTCGGGCGGTTGCCACTAGCCGCCGTGACAGATCAGGAAATCGATCGTCTACTTGGCTCGATATTGCAGTATTCGGACTCATCGTTTAATCCGCTTCTAGAGTTGGGCTTTGCTTCTTCCATCCGCAGAGAATGGGCCTGGCGACTCTCGCGAGGGGAGTCACTAGCAAACTTGAAGGCGTTCGAGCATTTGATCTAAGCAGGACAATGTTGGCAAAATACCCCTATGACACAGACTTTGATCTTGCTTCGACATGGCGAAAGTGAATGGAACGCTAAGAACCTTTTTACGGGATGGGTCGATATTCGTCTTTCCAGATTAGGCGAAAGCGAGGCAAGCAAAGCTGGCGTCCTCCTTACGGAGCGTGGACTTCTCCCGGATGTTGTACATACCTCTCTATTGCGCCGCGCGATTCACACGTCGCAATTGGCGCTAGATGCCTGTGATCGCGATTGGATCCCGGTGCGACGGTCGTGGCGGCTTAACGAACGGCATTACGGCGCGCTCCAAGGCAAGGACAAACGCGAAACCTTGGAAGAGTACGGAGAAGAACAATTCAAGTTATGGCGTCGTTCATACGATGTCCCGCCACCGCCCATCGATGATGCAGATCCATTTAGTCAATCAAAAGATCCCCGCTATGCCGAACTCGGCGATGAAATGCCGCGATCCGAATGTCTCAAAGACGTGGTGAAGCGGATGATGCCTTACTGGAGTGAATCGATTGTTCCTGACCTTCAATCTGGAAAGGTCGTCCTTGTAACTGCCCACGGTAATTCTCTGCGCGCCCTCGTGAAACACCTAGATGGAATTTCCGACGCTGATATTTCGGAGTTGAATATTCCGACTGGAATTCCGCTGCTGTATGAGCTAGACGAGAAGATGATGCCCACCCGCGTGGGTGGCGAGTACCTAGATCCGACCGCCGCTAAGGCTGCGATCGACGCCGTGGCAAACCAAGGCAAACGCTAGAAACCGTCTTCCTTTTCCGAAGCATATTCACCGGTCACAAGGAAGTAGACGCGTCGAGCCACGGATACGGCATGATCGGCGCAGCGTTCGTAATAGCGACCCAGCAGGGTCATGTCGATCGCTGTTTCAGTTCCGTGGGGCCAAGCATCATCGAGCAAAGTCACGAAAAGCTTGCGATGCAGTTTGTCCATGTCGTCGTCGTCGACTTCGAGTTCAACAGCCGACTGCAAGTCGCGGCTCTCAATGACATGGGTGGTCTTCTCGATGATTTGCTTGGCCACGTTTCCCATTTCTTGAATGGTGTCGGCCAACTCAGGCGGGACTGCCTTTTCGGGATATCGCATCCGTGCGATTTTGGCGATGTGGTGGCTCATATCGCCCATACGTTCAATGTCAGCGCTCATTCGCAGCGAGGTGACCAACGTACGAAGGTCACCTGCAACAGGTTGCTGTCTGGCCAGAAGGCTCAGGGTCTTGGCGTCGAGTTCATGCTGCATCGTGTCGATGTAGTCGTCGTCTGAAATCACCTGCTCGGCAAGTTGTAGATCTGCAGTGAGGAGGGCCGTAGTCGCAAGTTCCATCGATCGGCCAACCCGCTGCCCCATATCAATGAGGGTTTGGCCAATGGAGTCGAGATCATCATGAAACGCGTCGCGCATACTCGAACGATATCTCTACTGAGTCCGATTTCGGCCGTTGTAGGTGAACAGGAATTGAATGAGGGGCAAATACTTGGGCTTTAAGGCAGTTTTCACGGCTATTGGTTGGGTTACACGGTGCCAACAACTCTACGATAAGGGGGTGATACGTCGACGCAGAGTTTCTGATGCGGCAACACCTCTATTGCAGATTCCCTCAGGCGTGCTGGATTTGCTCCGCATCATAGACGCTGAATTCTTGGTGCTTGCGCCAGGTGAAGTAGCCCTTCGATCCTCTACCCACTTGGGCGCGTTGGGCCTAGTGAGGGAGGGCCGCCTGGTTTCAGATCCCATTTTGGCCCTCGTTCGGGCGGTGCGGCGCTCGCGCGAAAATCAAGAGGGAACTGTCGAATTGCCGCGTGGACCTGTGGGAGAGGGCACCCATGACCTCCTTGTGCGCGTTTCCCCTCTGGGTGACCTAGGGCTGGTGGTGGTTTTGATATTCGATGACAGTGAATATCGCAGGTTGGATGCGATCCGCCGAGATTTCATCGCGAATATTTCCCATGAGTTGAAAACACCCATCGGTGCTCTCTCGATATTGAGTGAGGCGGTCTTGGGCGCGACTGAGGACCCCAAGGCCATCGTGAAATTTGCGACTAGGATGCAGATGGAGGCGAAAAGACTTTCCGACCTTGTTCAAGAGATTATCGACCTATCCCGCTTGCAAAATGATGATCCTTTAAAGAATGCGAAGGTTCTCAATCTGTCCGATCTCATTTCGGAAGCCATCGATGCTTCCCGCATGGCAGCCGAAACTCACAACATTTCACTTTCCTTCACAAAAATGGGCGACTTCGAAGTCCTAGGAGACCATCGCCAGATTGAAATGGCAGTAAGCAACCTCGTAGAGAATGCGATCAATTACAGTCCCGATGGAACACGAGTTGCTGTCGCGTTACGAAAGAAGGAAGCGCTTGCGGAGATATCGATCTCTGATCAAGGGGTAGGAATCCCCGACAAAGATATTGAACGAATTTTTGAACGTTTCTATCGCGTAGATCCTGCGCGATCCCGAGCAACTGGTGGTACAGGATTGGGTCTGTCAATTGTCAAACATGTCGTAAATAATCATGGAGGCGATATCTCTGTCTGGAGTGTTGAAGGAGCTGGAAGCACGTTCACAATCCGGCTCCCCCTATTTGTAAAGAATGATTCGAATCCAATGGAACTTTCGCAATCGGAGGAAAGATGACACGCATTCTCGTTGTCGAAGATGAAGCATCCTTCTCAGAAGCTTTGGCTTATTTGCTTGGCCGCGAAGGTTTGGAGGTGAGTGTCGCCGACAATGGGGTTAAGGCGATTGAAGAGTTCGATCGAAACGGCGCTGATCTCGTCCTACTGGATTTAATGCTCCCTGGGCTTTCGGGAACCGAAGTATGTCGACAGATACGTACCCGCTCAAATGTGCCGATAATCATGCTTACAGCAAAGGATTCTGAGGTAGACAAAGTAGTTGGCTTGGAACTTGGGGCTGATGACTACGTGACAAAGCCGTATTCATCGCGTGAATTGCTGGCACGAATACACGCGGTACTTCGACGCGTCGGTGATCAATCGTTGGTATCGGATGAAGGCCATGTTCTAGTTGCGGGGCCTGTGCGAATGGATACTGAAGGCCATTTGGTCTCAGTCAACAACAATGCAGTCAATTTCCCATTGAAAGAATTTGAATTGCTCGAGTTCTTGATGCGCAACTCCGGCCGAGTACTCACGCGCATGCAACTTATCGACCGAGTTTGGGGAAGTGACTACGTAGGTGATACGAAAACGCTAGACGTCCACATTAAACGTCTTCGCGCAAAGATCGAGAATGACCCAGCAAATCCCGTACACATCCAGACGGTAAGAGGTTTGGGTTACAAGATGGAGGCTTAAGCGCCGACGTTCGCGTAGACGCCACTGCGTTCACGAACAATTGCATCCAGTGTTAGTAGGCCCGCACTCGCGAATGAAAGTTGCATTTTGACTCGAGTACCGGGTGCGGCATTAAGTCCAAGCACAGTCGCAGAAGCATTTGCGCTATCTCCGGCGAATCGAACGGGCTCGTTCTGTTTTAAGGGCAGACTCATTTGCGAAAGAGATGCGTTTATTCCGCCGACGGTAATGCCAAGCAGGGTGTCCTCGGTTGGATTCTCATTTGTGATTGTTCCCACCAACACAGCAGAGCCGTCAGATTGGGCTACAAGAAGAACCGAACTAACTCTGAGGTCGTTGCCGTACGATGTTATCGTCCCGTCTACGCCGTCGGTGACTTGGGTAACCAACTTTGTGGGCGCATCCTTGCCTGTCGCACAAGCGCTAAGTGAAAGCGTCAGCGAAATCGAAAGGCTAAGAACTGCAACTTTACGCACGTGCATCAGATTCTCCTTCTGTACTAAGGGGCAAACATTTGGACGGACCTATATGGAACGCATCTGGCTGGCGTAATTCTCTCACGCTCAATCCGATAAGCCTCAAAAGCCTTATTTTGCGCCCAATCGGAGGGGTGTTTGCTGTCACTGGGTGCTGGTATTATTGGTGCCTAACGAAGGGCATTACATGTCATTTAAGGTCGGCGAAACCGTTGTTTACCCTCATCACGGCGCGGCTCTAATCGAAGCAATCGAGACACGTTTAATCAAAGGCGAAGAGAAGACCTACTTAGTTCTCAAAATCGCCCAGGGGGATCTGACCGTCCGAGTTCCGTCCGAGAATATTGATCTAGTCGGCGTCCGCGACGTTGTAGACAGCGCCGGACTAGACCGAGTCTTTAATGTTCTCCGTCAGCCCTACACTGAAGAACCCACCAACTGGTCTCGTCGTTACAAGGCAAACCTCGAGAAATTGGCCTCCGGCGATGTCATCAAGGTTGCAGAGGTTGTTCGAGACCTTTATCGTCGCGATCTTGACCGTGGATTATCCGCTGGCGAAAAGCGGATGCTGGCCAAAGCAAAGCAGATCCTTATTTCTGAACTCGCCCTCGCCGAGCGCACTGACGAAGAGAAGGCTGCTGTAATTCTTGACGAGGTTCTTGCTTCTTAAGCCTCTTCTTTTATAGATCTACTGGAAGGCGACCTATGACTCCGCCGATCAACGAGGGCTTTGTCGTACCTCGGTTTCGCACGGGCATAGGCGTGGACGCGCACGCGTTCTCCATGGATCATGATCGGCAGATGTGGCTGGCATGCCTTCTCTGGCCGGATGAGATCGGCGTTGAAGCTCACTCCGACGGCGATGTCGCAGCTCATGCGATCTGCGACGCTCTCTTCTCCGCTGCTGGCCTTGGCGATCTAGGAACCAACTTTGGAACTGCTAGACCTGAATATATCCACGTCTCGGGGGCACAACTTCTGGCAGAGACACTTCAGCTGCTGAGCAACGCCGAGTACTTGATTTCCAATGTCTCGGTGCAGATTATTGGTAATCGCCCGAAGATCGGTTCCCGTAGAAGCGAGGCTGTCGCCGCGATTTCTGGTGCCCTAGGCGGTGCCGATGTCTCTATTTCCGCGACCACCACCGATGGTCTTGGATTCACTGGTGAGGGGCGAGGTATCGCCGCCATTGCCTCAGCCTTAATCTATTCGTCCTTCTAAACTGATCTACCTCAGAAGATAGACTTACATAATGAGCTCGCTGACGCTATATGACACCTTGTCACGAAGCGAACGACCTTTTGTGCCGATAATAAAAGGCGAGGCCACGATTTATCTCTGTGGTGCCACTGTCCAGGCTCCCCCTCATATCGGCCATCTACGAAGCGCGATCAACTTTGACATTCTTCGACGCTGGTTGACCAAGAGCGGATATGAAGTGACGCTCATTCGAAATGTCACTGATATCGATGACAAGATCCTCCATAGAGCTAAGCATGAAAACATCATGTGGTGGGCGTTGGCGATGAAGTACGAACGAGCCTTCGCGGCGGCCTATGACGCTCTCAACGTCATTGCACCGACCTATGAACCCCGCGCCACGGGTCATATTTCTCAGATGATTGAGTTGATGCAGATCTTGATAGACAAGGGAGTTGCATACGCGCCAGGCAACGGCGATGTCTATCTGCAAGTGCGTAAACTCAACTCTTATCTGACTTTGTCACGACAGAATCTCGATGATCTTCAACCCGCATCAGATGTGGATGACACTTTCAAAGAGGACCCACGTGATTTTGCAATGTGGAAAGCGGCAAAACCTGATGAGCCATCCTGGCAAACTCCATGGGGGCCAGGCCGACCCGGCTGGCATTTGGAATGCTCTGCGATGGCGCATGCCTTTTTGGGCGAAGCCTTTGATATTCATGGAGGCGGGTTAGATCTGATTTTTCCCCATCATGAAAATGAGATTGCCCAGTCCCAGGCGGCAGGTTGGCCGTTTGCGAAGTATTGGATGCACAACGCTTTTGTCACGACATCCGGTGAAAAAATGAGCAAGTCTCTTGGAAATTCGTTGCAAGTAAGCGCGGTGCTAGAGCTGGTGCGCCGCATTGAATTGCGCTGGTATCTCGGAAGCGCGCACTATCGGTCCACAATTGAATATTCTCCTGAGGCACTAAATGAGTCTGCGGTTGCCTTCCGCAGAATCGAGAGCTTCCTAGATCGGGCAACGCAACTACTTGGTAAATCGCCAACGCCCACCCTGGGACGAGGCTTTATCGATGCGATGAACGATGACTTGGCGGTGCCGCAGGCGCTTGCTCACATTTCTGAAGCTCTCCATGCTGGCAATACGGCACTTGCTGCTTCTGATTTTAAGACAATCGAGCGAACATCAAATGAGATTCGTGGCGCCCTCGAAGTATTGGGTTGCGATCCTTATGACACCGCTTTTTCGCAAGGTCGCGACACTGGCCTCCGCGGCGCCCTCGAGGGAACGATTGAACTTGCTTTGAAGCAACGCCAAGCTGCGCGAGAGCGAAAAGATTTTGCTGCATCTGATGAAATTCGCGACGGCCTGGCCACTCTCGGGATTGCGATCGAAGATACGCCGCAAGGACCACGATGGTCGATCACACCTATGGAAGAGCGGTAATCGAAATGGCTGGAAATTCGCAGAAGCGCGGGGCGGTACGCGCCACTAGTAAGAAGGGCCCGAGCGCAGGCACTGGGGGTAAGAACAAGAACCGGCTGACTGGTAAGGGGCCAACGCCTAAAGCAGAAGATCGTCCGTATCACGCGGCTGCTAAGCGCAAGAAAGCGGTTGCAACCAAGGAGACTCGCCCACGCGCGCCTCGCCAGAAGAGCGAGCGGCCAAAGGGCGGCGGAGAACTCGTCGCCGGCAGAAACGCGGTCGTCGAGGCATTGCGTGCTGGTGTTCCCGCCATTGAGTTGATCGTCGCCCGCAGCATTGACGTGGATGACCGAATCACGGAGTCTTTGCAACTTGCTTTGGCAACCCACCTTCCTATTCGTGAAGTGCACCGCGCTGAAGTTGAAGGACTATCCGGCAGCAGCCAAGGCATTCTCTTGGCGATCAAGCCTTTCCAGTATTCAAGTCTTGAAGAGATCATCATCCGTGCGACAAAGCCGATGCTGATCATCGCCCTTGATGGGGTGACCGACCCACGCAACCTTGGAGCGATCGTGCGAAGCGCATCTGCGTTCGGCGCAGATGGAGTTGTCATGACCGAACGTCGAGCAGCGGCGATGACTGCGTCGGCTTGGAAGGCCTCGGCTGGTGCTGCCGCCCGTTTGCCAGTTGCGCAAGTAAGCAATCTTCCGCGAGCCATTGATGAAGCAAAAAAAGCTGGTTGCTTTGTTGTTGGCCTTGCCGGGGAAGCGGATGCGCCGTTGAGCAATATGAAACTCGAGCAGGAATCCTTGATGGTTATTGTTGGCAGCGAAGGAAAGGGCCTATCTCGACTCGTTCGAGAGAAGTGCGATCTGGTGGTTTCGATTCCAATGAGGGCAGATACAGAATCTCTCAACGCTAGCGTTGCTACTTCAATCGCACTCTTCTGGGTGGATGAGCAACGTCGTAAATAATGATATTCACGCGATTCATAGTCTGCGGTGATTCCTTCTCTGAGGGAATGAGTGATGAAATCGTTAACGGTCAGTACCGAGGCTGGGCAGATCGGATGGCCGATGTAATGGCTCATCAGAGCCCGGAATTCACCTATGCGAATTTCGCGATACGAGGAAAGTTGATTCATCAGGTCGCCTCTGAGCAGGTACCTCACGCATTGGCCTACGTGACTGGACCTGAAACTCTCTTCTCATTTCACGCGGGCGCCAACGATGTTCTACGTCCAAGTTACAAATCAGAAATCGCCCTCCCACTTTATGCCCAGACGGTTCGAAAGATTGCTGCATCCGGTGCCAGGGTCTTACTGTTCACAGTTCTAGAACGAACCGACAGAAAGGGCAAGACCGCTGAATTATGGGCAAGAAGGTTTGGTGAGTTCAACAAGAACGTCCGAGCGGTGGCAGATGAAGTCGGCGCGGTCGTTGCAGACGCAAATGAGGAGGGACTCCTTGGCGACAGTCGCTTCCTAGCCAATGATCGTCTACATTTGAATGAGATCGGACATGATCGGGTTGCACAAGGAATTTTAGAGAAATTGGCACTTCCGTACGCGATGAATTGGCGCGAGCCGTTGCCGCCCGCCCCGAAATTGTCACAGCGCGAGAGGTACCAATCTAATATCACCTGGTTTCTCACTTACCTTTTGCCTTGGGTCTGGCGGAGGTTACGCGGACGATCATCTGGAGATGGAAGATCTGGAAAGCAGATATTTCCAATTTCATGGGGTAAATGGGACGATTAGGGAGCAAGATAAGTTCGACTCGACCTAGTTGTTTCATCGAAAGACGCTCAGTCGTTACCGTCTGTTCAACTTGATTGGAGATGGTATGCGTGTGGTACGTCCCGAAAATTTCACCGATAGAGAACTAAGTTGGCTCTCCTTCGATGAGCGCGTCCTTGAGTTGGCCGAGGATCCTAACGTGCCACTTCTCGAGCGAATTAGATTTTTAGCGATTTTTTCCTCGAATTTGGACGAATTCTTTATGGTTCGCGTTGCCGCGCTTAAAGATAAAAGTGACAATTACTCTCATCTTAGAAACTCAGCGGGCTATCTGCCAGGCGAACTCATGAAAGAGATTTTGAAACGGATACGAAAGTTAATGGATCGTCAGTCAAGGTTATATCGCGATGTCCTGCTCCCAGAGCTGAAAGAAAATGGAGTTGAGATTGTCAGTTGGGATGATCTTGATCTCACGGAAAAAAAATATATAACTGGACTTTTTAACGAAAGGATTTTTCCGGTGTTGACGCCGTTGGCGGTCGACCCTTCTCACCCTTTTCCGTACATCTCGGGCCTGTCACTAAATCTGGCCGTAATTGTTATGAACCAAAGTACGGGGGAGGAGTTTTTTGCTAGAGTCAAGGTTCCGCCAAGCTTTGCTCGATTTCTACCGACGCGTGCCATGGGCTCCACTCATTTTATCCCACTAGAAGTTGTTATAGCCGAGAACCTGGACAAACTATTCCCAGGAATGCTGATTGTTGACCATTATTCATTTCGCGTGACTCGGAATGAAGATCTTGAGGTGGACGAAGATGAGTCTTTGGACCTCATTAGTTCGTTGGAGCAGGAACTTCTTCAGCGTCGCTTCGGTCCTCCAGTTCGGTTGGAAATCGACGAAGGTATGGATCCGGGAAGATTGGGATGGCTGACTCGAGAACTCGGTATCGACTCGAGCGTCGTCATCGCATCCTCCGTGCATTTGGATCTCACAGATCTCAATACCTTGGCAGACATCGATCTTCCAGATTTGAAATATCCAGAATTTAGGCCTCGCACTTCCCCGGCATTGTTGAACGTGGACACGCATGAACCGGAAACTCTGTTCAGGGCTATCAGGGACGATGAGATACTGCTGCATCATCCATATGACTCATTTACAACTTCGGTGGTTCACTTTCTGCACATTGCAGCTCGAGATCCAAATGTGCTCGCAATTAAGCAGACTCTTTACAGAACGTCTGGAGATTCTCCAATTATTGACTCCCTGATCGAAGCGGCGGAGGCCGGTAAGGAGGTCCTTGCTGTCATCGAAATTCGCGCCCGCTTCGATGAGCAGGCGAATGTGCGGTGGGCTCGAAAACTCGAGGCCGCCGGTGTACACGTTGTATACGGACTGATGGGCCTAAAGACGCACGCCAAACTTTCGCTCGTAGTACGGGATGAGACCGATGGACTTCGCTGCTACTGCCATATTGGAACTGGAAATTACAATCCAAAGACGGCCCGTCTCTATGAAGACCTTGGACTAATGAGTGCAGATCCTGAATTAACCGATGACCTCATGAAACTTTTTAATCAACTCTCCGGCTTTGCCCCGCAATCAACCTACTCGAGGTTGCTCGTTGCCCCGCGAACGTTAAGAACGGGTCTGTTAGAAAAGATTGAGCGAGAAATAAACCACGCGAAAGCCGGGCTTCCAGCCGGAATTCAATTCAAGCTCAATTCATTGCTCGACGAGGATTTTGTCGAAGCGCTATATCGAGCTTCCAAGCATGGGGTGAAGACTGAGCTATTGATCCGGGGAATCTGCTCATTGCGAACGGACTTGTCTGGGTATAGCAAAAACATCAAAGTCCGATCCGTCCTAGGGCGGTACTTAGAGCATTCGCGAATAATTCACTTCGTCAATGGCGGGAAAGATGAGTATTGGATCGGGAGTGCTGACTTGATGCACCGAAACCTTGACCGACGCGTGGAAAGTATGGTGCGAATTGATAGACCTTCCCACAAGATTCAACTTCAAGAAATTCTCGACTTGGGTCTGTCTGACGAGGTAAGCAGTTGGCATCTCAAAGGCAGTGCTTGGAAGCGAAGAAGTTTAAATTCTGATGGCAAGCCCCTTCAAGACCTGCAAGACATCCTGATTCAACAATCGACGGTGAGGTAGTTACCTTGGGAGAAGAACAACCGACAATCCAGGCGGCGGGCGCCGTTCTTTGGAAGCGAGGCCCAGATGCACATGTATTAATAGCCTTAGTTCATCGACCCAGATATGACGATTGGTCCTTTCCTAAGGGAAAGCTAGAGCCGGGCGAATCACACATTGGAGCTGCTTTTCGGGAGGTATTGGAGGAAACGGGCGTTACTGCAGTATTCGGCCCACAATTGGGGGAAGCGGTCTATCAAGTGGATGGGCTTTCCAAGGTTGTTCGATACTGGTCGGCGAAGGCAACTAAGGCTCCATATCTCCAGCCTGACCCACTGGAAATTGATGTAGTTCAGTGGCTTTCGATTGAGCAGGCACGAGAGAAACTCGTCCGCGAGGACGAACTATCCATTCTGAATGACTTTATGGTGATCGGTGTGGATACCACGCCTTTAGTTCTACTCCGTCATGCAAAGGCCCTCCAGCGCCGTGATTGGGAGGGTGACGACGCAGATCGGCCACTAGATGCATATGGCCAACAGCAGGCGAAGAGCCTGTTACTGAACTTTCCCCCGTATCAGATTATGGAGATTCATTCCTCCGATGCGATGCGTTGCTTGGAAACGGTGGAGCCATTGGCTCGATCCCTTCAATTGAATATCGTGATTTCTGAGGAGTTGGGCGAATATCGGCATGCGCGTAATTCCAAAGCTTCATTGAGTTATGTGCAGGATGTGATGGAAGAGGGTGTTGCAGCGATCATTTGCAGTCACAATCCAATATTGCCGAATTTAATGAGAAAACTTATCGGGAAAAGGAATTTTAAAAATCTAGAATGGAGTCTCAATCCCGGTGAAGCGTGGGTGCTGCATCATCGCGAAGGGGAAATTGTCGCCGTCGATTGGACGGCAGGTCCGACGATTTAATCCGGAGTCCTTAACGTTCCATCCAGTCAAGCCATTTGATAATGAGCCCCTCTCGTAGTGCCCATGGGGATATTTCAAGTTCGTCTACATTAAGAATTTCCATCACCTCTTGGGCGACGATTGCGCCAGCCAGAATCTGGGGCGCCCTATTGGTTGAAACTCGCGGAAGCATTGATCTCTCAGAATTAGACATGTCACTCAAACGTGGAATCATTCCAATCAGAGCGTTGGAATGCAATGATTTAGCGGAGTCTCCGTACCAAGTGTTTGCTAAGCGGGCCAGCGTTCGAAATGTTTTACTCGTTGCAACGGATCGATTTGCTCCGTGATTTTTGATTGAATCTGGGAGTGCGTCTCGTAGTAATTCAGTGGCGTAAGATTCAAGGGAATTGACACTTTTGCGAGAGTAGGGATCTCCAATGAGGAAATCCCTTGTTAGTCGTGCAGCACCTAATGGGAGGGAAAGAGCGCTCTCTGGACTTTCATCGTCGCCAAGGGCAAGTTCTAGCGATCCACCACCGATATCTAGAACGAGTAATTTTCCCGCTGACCATCCAAGCCAGCGGCGAACTGCCAAAAAGGTAAGACGTGCCTCGTCCTGACCAGAGAGAATTTGAAGATCAATCTGGAAAAGTCTATTAATCCGAGAAATTATTGCGGCACCATTTTTGGCCTCCCTGAGCGCCGACGTCGCAAATGCGAGAATTTCCTGAGTATCGAACTCTTGGGCGTGTGCGAGAGATTTCTCGACGGCTTCAATGAGCAGTGCTATCCCGACATCGGAAATACCTCCACTATCTTCGATGTATTCTGTGAGCCTGAGTTCGATCTTAAAATTCGTTGTCGGAGTAGGTCTAGCCCCCACGCGGGCGTCCATGACCTGGAGATGGATAGTGTTCGATCCAACGTCAAGCACCCCTAATTGCATGTTTGAAACCTACACTCCGATTAAGTGTCTTCCTAATACCCTTGGTAGGCTCGACACCATGTGTGATGATCATGTTCATGGTGAATTAAGCCGTCGTCGGGCTCTCCAAATCGGCGGCAGTGCAGCTCTTCTCGGAATGAGCGGATTGCTATTTCCGAATTCCGCCAGTGCAGCTTCCGCTGGCGCCGACATCTTCCACGGTCCACGAAATCGTGCCGAAGTTGCCATCACCTTCCACGGATCCGGTGACCTTGTGATCGCTCGCAAAATATTGGCGATTGCCAAGAAGACCTCAACGCCGATCACCGTGATGGCAGTGGGTGTTTGGTTAAATGCCAATCCAAAAATCGGCCGGGAGATTGTTGGCGCCGGCCATGAATTGGGAAATCACACGTACAGCCACAAGACAATGACATTGCTGACACTGAAGGAAGCAAAGGCTGAAGTCGCAAGGGGCAAGGAGGCCGTCACAAAAGCTGTCGGAACTCCAGGTAAGTGGTTTCGTCCATCAGGGACACTAAAATCAAATTCAATTATTCGTGCCGCGGCCGGTGCATCTGGCTACGACCACTGTTTGGTTTACGACGTTGACTCTCTGGATTACCGGAATCCATCTGCCAAAGCCATTGTTGCAAGATGCATGAAGACTGTGCAAAAAGGGAGCATTATCGGGATGCACTTTGGGCACGCCCATACCGTGACTGCATTACCCCTGCTGATTCAGGCCTTACACGATCGAAATCTCACTCCGGTCACGGTTTCACAACTGCTCCACTCCTAGAATTTCGGCATTTTCTTCCGCGCTGACATAATGCGCAGGTAAGAATCGCCTCCCTAGCTCAGTGGTAGAGCATCCGCCTTGTAAGCGGAAGGTCGTCAGTTCAATCCTGACGGGGGGCTCAAAAGGAAGGTAAAGGCCATGAGCTTAGGGCTATTAGGGGCGCTCATCGCAGCAGGATTGATTGGGCCTCTCCTTCGGTCTTCAAGAGTCTTTTCTCTGCCTATCGCGGTCGGAGAGATATTTGTCGGCGCAGTTCTAGGCACGAGTGGGCTTGGGGTCGTGCCTGTGGATGATCCGTCACTTCGCACTTTCGCAACTATTGGCTTTGTATTATTAATGCTTACAGCAGGAAGTCATATTGATTACCGTTCCGTTACCAAAAAGGCGAATGTAGCAAAATCTGTTTTAATATTGGTACTCAATTTTCTCTGTGCTGTCGTGCTCGGCTATGGAATAGGCCATATGGCGCACTTCAACAATTGGAAACTATTAGCGATTATCGCATTTTCAAGTTCGGCCGCATTTGTTGTCCCGCTTGTAGCTCAAATGGACCCTACTGAAAGTTTAGTGGTGCTACTGACTCAAGTTACGATCGCCGATACCGTGGCCTTCCTTTTACTTCCGTTTGTGACTGAAAGGACAGGACACTTAAAGACGGCATTGGGAGCGGGTGCTATTTTAGCCGTCGCCTTTATTCTTTATTTAATCCTTCGTGAAATAAATTCTCGAGGATGGATCGGGCGCTTGCACGAGGCTTCAAAAAAGGATCAACTGGCACTGGAACTTCGAATTAGCCTAAGTCTGGTTCTATTGTTGGCGGCACTTGCCTTGCGGCTTCACGCTTCGACCATGATGGCCGGCTTCAGCCTCGGAATCGTTTTAGCCGCTATCGGCGTTCCTCATCGGTTGGCACGTCAACTTTTCGCGGTTTCAGAGGGACTTTTTTCTCCTCTATATTTCATTTGGCTTGGCGCTTCAATAGATATTCGTAGCGCTTTGCATCATCGTGACGCGTTAGTCCTCACCCTATTGTTATGTTTTATTTCTGTTCTTTCTCATTTGCCAGCCCTCATCTTTGGAGCGCCACTAAAAAATGTATTTCTCGCCACCGCCCAGCTGGGGATTCCAGCCGCGGCTGTCACCCTGGCCTCTGCTAATGGCATGATGAATCCCGGAACTGCTGGTGCAATTATGCTTAGTGCGTTAGGCACCCTTGTGCTTTCTTCACTATTCTTGCATTCCCCCGGAGAGGTGGTGCCAGAGTGAAGAAGGTTAAATGGAAACCTGAAACAGAGGACCAGGATTACCCCAGTGCTGCATCGTTTCTATCGCTTCTCTGTTCGCCTTCGCAAGTTGAGAAAATGATTCCTCTCTTTCATAGAGCGGCCGTAGTGGAAATTAAGGCGAAGGACGTTATTCGTGCATCACGACTTCCGCTTTTAGCAAAGAGCAATTTCCACGTTGCAAAAGACATGAAGAGGATTACGAATGGCACGGCGCTATCACCACTTTTGTTAGTTCGAGGTAATGAAATGAATGGCATTCCTTTGACAATTGCGGATGGGTACCATCGGGCTTGCGCTGTCTATTGGAACAGTGAGGATGACTTCATTCAAGCCCGGATAATTGATTGGAAGATTTGACGGCCTTCGAAACAAAATTGGTACGTTTGGATTTGAAGAAGTACCGTTTGAATAAATGGACGGACGCTGCAATTGCTACCGCCAACCCCGCCTCCGATGCCCACCGTCGGTTTCGCGGGAATGAACACCCAATGCAAGCAAGATCATGCAGTTTCTATTCTCAAGGTTCGTCTTAAGTTTCCTAAAATACCCCCATATATTCAGGAAAGTTTGACATTCTCCCTTTGAATTACTCATTCGATCTTGGAGGTGCCATGTCTCGATGTCTTGTCATTGGTGGGGGGATCCTTGGCACTGCTCATGCTCGAGAGGCATTGAAATTGGGATACGACGTCCTTCAGCTTGAACGCGATGAGCTCCCTCGTAGTTCTTCGGCGCGAAATTTCGGTCTGGTTTGGATTAGTGGGCGAGCATCAGGAAACGAGCTCGCCGCTTCGTTGCGTACTCGTGAACTCTGGGAAGAGATTCATCGCGAAATTCCTGAAATGCACTTTCGCTCCAATGGTTCTTTGACTCTTGCAAGAAACGAGGCCGAATTGAGGGTCATGGAGGAGTGTGTTCGCAAGGAAGATGCGGCTCTTCGTGGCTGGGAGATTCTCGATCAGAGCGATACTAGGAAACGCAATCCCGAGCTCCGTGGCAAGTATCTAGCCTCACTTTGGTGCCCATTGGATGCGACGATTGAACCTGATTCCGCTCTTGAGTCCATTCGTCAATTCCTCCTTAGGCAGGTTGGATATTCGTGGCGTACTGGCCAGGACGTCCGCTCCGTGGAAGAGATTGGAACCAAAGCGATCGTTACCACGGCGGAGAATGATCAGCTTGAAGCTGATCTTGTAATTGTTTGTCCGGGAGCAGACCACGTCTCACTCTTCAAGGAGGAATTCGCTCACGCGCCGATTCGTCGGGTTCGATTACAAATGATGAATACAGAGGTCTTTCTGGGAAAACTTCCGACTTCGATTGCAGATGGTGATTCGATGAGATATTACCCAGCTTATGATGTTCCTGCCTTACGGGACTTGCCAGCGCAGCATCCGGTCGCATCGACCAACCATATGCAGTTGCTTTGTGTGCAGCGAGAAGATGGCACGTTAACTATCGGTGACACACACGAATACGAGGAACCTTTTCGATTCAAATTGCGGGAGGATGTTTATAGATATCTTCACGATGTGGCAAGTGAGTTATTTGGCCAGATACTGCCACCCATACAGAATCGATGGGAAGGAATCTATAGCCAGCGCACCGACGAGGCCCTATGTGACCGCAACTTCATTGGTGAAAGAATCATCACGGTGACGGGTGCGGGAGGGCGCGGAAACACCCTAGCCCCAGTGATTGCGGAGATGACTTTTGAGGCGCTTGCATGAGGCCGGGTATGGTCGCATTTGATGTCGCGGGGACAACTGTCCTGGACGACGGGATTGTCCTAAGGGCCTTTGAAGGAGCTTTTTCTCGCACACAACCTCTCTTGTGGGAGAAGAAGGCCGATGAGTTGATGGCGTATGCCAGTAAGACTATGGGGCAATCTAAAATCGAGGTCTTTACTCACTTGGTAGGGGATTCGGAACTGGCACGAATAACCAATCTAGCCTTCGAGGCTGTTTACCTTGAGGAGATCAAGGGCAATGGCGCTGAACCCATGCCAGGGGCAGAAGAGTGTTTCGCCTTTCTCCAAAGCTTATCAATTCCCGTAGTGCTGACTACAGGATTTAGTCGCCAAACCCTCGATACATTATTGGATGCGCTCGGCTGGAAGTCCACGATAACGCTCTCGGTAACCCCGGACGAAGCAGGAAGAGGTAGGCCATTTCCTGACATGCTTGAACTGGCTTGGCATCAATTGAAGCTGATCGATCGCGAGAACATCATTGTTCTGGGGGACACAGTCTCTGACATGCAAGCGGGGCTCGCATTTGGAGCCAGGTCGGTGATCGGTGTTTTAACAGGGGCTCATACCAGGGAGATGTTGATTGATGCCAATGCGACATCTGTCATTAACTCAGTGGCAGACCTCCCTTCACTTGTATAACCCCAATTCGTTATTGAACGTTCATCACATGGATTTTTGTAGGCAATCCGAATGCTCCCCATTGTTTTCAATGTTCCGCCAAGGTTTGGTCACATTCCTTAGGAAGGGAACCACAGATGCGCATTAAGCGTGCAACGGCAGTCACACTGGCTGCACTATCAGTACTTGGTTTGACGGTTGTTGCAGAACAACCAGCGCTAGCCAAAACGAATTTCTGTACCGTTCAGAACTTGGCGCAAGCAGGCGGAATGGATGCTCTCGTTAAAGCTGCGAAAGCCGAAGGCAAGTTGAATATCATCACCATTCCCCGGGACTGGGCAAATTATGGTGAGGCGATTGATCTTTTCACCAAGGCATTTGGTATCAAGATCGCCGATGACAATCCAGATGGATCTTCTGCTTATGAAATCCAAACAATCAAGACAGCCCCTAAGTCAAAGCAGCCAGATGTCGTAGACATCGGTGCGGCACATACTGTCGAGGCGGAAGATGCTCAAGGCCGTTCGATTTTCACCCCCTATAAAGTGCAAACATGGACCGATGTCTCTCCTGCCTGGAAAGATCCAAACGGGTTGTGGTACGGCGACTATCAGGGAACAATTTCCATCGCTTATGACACATCTGTGACACCGGCACCAAAAAAGATCTCAGATCTGACCAATCCTGCTTACAAGGGCATGGTCGCACTCGGTGGAGATCCATCTGGCGCCACGGAGGCGTTCATGTCAGTCTTTGCCGCCTCCATCGCCAATGGTGGATCTGTCAATGACATCAAGCCAGGAATCGAGTTTTTCCGCACCTTGAAACAAAATGGGAATTTCGTCACGGTAACGGCCAGTGGTGCAAATCTCGCCGCGGGTGCCTACAAGATTTCTCTGTCTTGGTCCTTCAATGGTCCAGGCGCTATCGCATCGGCTGCAGCGATTGGCAAGACAATCAAGTACGTCACTCCATCTGATGCAGTCCTGAAGGGCAGTCCATACATTCAGGCAATCAACGCTAAAGCTCCGCACTGTGCGGCGGCTCGACTCTGGGAAGAATTTCTCTTCTCCGAAAACAAAGGAAAGTTGAGCAAGGCGGTTACTTCTGCTGATATTAAATTGCCGGGTTCGAAATTGTTTGCTCGGATTATGGGAGGTCAGAATATTTGGAACCTCGGCGCGGCCCATCCGATTACTGAAGCAGCGATGATCAAGAAAGGAACTCTGGTGGCCGCACCTACGGGATTTGAAATACCCAAAGGCGCCAAGCCAGTAAGTCCGACACTTAATCAACAAATCCCTCAGCAAGCCATACTCAAGGATCTGTGGCCTTCAGTAATTTCCTGATGAATAGATCACAACTAAAGCGGCCGCTGGGAATGGGTGTCCCGAATCGGGGCGCCCATTCTCTTAAGTTCTTCGCAGCTATTCCGTTGCTTCCCCTTTTTGTCTATATGGGAGTCTTTTTCTTCTTTCCCCTTAGCGCGGTATTCCGGGAATCACTTAGGGACAATCTCGGGCATTGGTCTCTAGTCAATTTTGCGGCCATAGTTCAGAATCCCTACAGGCTTGCCTTTATCAACAGCGTCAAGCTGGGCCTCATTTCAGCATTAACAGCTGCGCTTCCAGGTGCGATTTTCGCCTACATCATTGAGACGCGCGGATCGGAAAAACTCAAAAGATTAGTCTCCTCACTTGCTGGGGTAATAGCGAATACTGGTGGAGTCCCACTCGCTTTCATGTTCATCGCAACATTTGGTGCCGAAGGATCTACAACTTTAGTCCTTAAGCGAATGGGGTGGGATTTGTATTCGGGTGACTTCACCCTCTTTTCTTTCACGGGAATCGTGATCACCTACCTTTACTTTCAGATCCCATTGATGATCATTGTCTTCTCTCCTGCGGTGCACGGTTTACGGAAGGAGTGGCGTGAAGCCTCTCAAAGTCTCGGTGCGACGCCGTTGCAATTTTGGCGAAAGATAGGTGTGCCACTCCTGTTTCCAAGTTTCGCAGCCTCATTTTTGCTGCTATTCGCCGGTGGATTTGCAGCATACGCAACCGCGCGAGCGATGACGGTTGGCAATGTTGCCCTCGTGCCCCTACAAATCGGCAATCTGATAGATGGCAACGTACAAATTAATCAGATGAATGTGGGCAAGTCGTTGGCGGTGGGAATGATAATTATCTCTGCCCTGGCAATGATCCCCTATTTTATCATCCAGGCAAGGACGCGAAAGTGGCAAGGAAATTGAAGCGAAAGAATTGGGCTCTGACAATCGCGTTACTCTGTGGCGGGCTCTTTGTCTTTTTGCCACTTGGCTCCGCCACGGAGTTCTCACTGCGAGATGGCGGCAAAACAAAGCATTCATTCGCCGCATATAGCTGGATATTAGCCCAACCAGATTTCCTGCATTACCTCGGGTTATCTCTCGAACTGGCATTGCTAACTGCACTCATAACACTCTTGCTTGTAGTACCGACAGTGGTCTGGTTGCATCTTAGAGCCGAATCGCTACGTCCAATGATTGAGTTCTTGACGATTCTCCCCTTGATAATCCCAGTGGTGGCCCTGTCGATCGGTGTTCAGAGCTCATTTCCGTCGGCGCTCCAGTCAACACAATTCGAACTGCCCCTGATGTATGTAATTCTCGCCCTGCCCTATTCATTTCGTGCCATAGATATCGGAGTCCGGGCCATTGCCTTAAAGACAATTTCTGAGGCAGCGCGAGGGCTGGGTGCGAATTGGCCTCGCACGATCGTCCATGTGATTGCACCCGTGATGCGCTCTGCGGTTATCGGTGCATCCTTTCTAACGTTGGCGCTATCGCTGGGCGAATTCACTCTCACGTCATTGCTTCATTGGGACACTTTCCCAACGTGGGTTACAACGGTCGGTCAGCAGAGCATTGTTGGTGCCATTGCGCTATCGGTTTTTTCCCTAGCTGCGGCATTCCTACTGCTTTTCCTTGTTGGTCTAGTTTCAATGAAATCCAAGAACCACACATCGGAGGAAGCAGCATGAAGTCCAAAGAATTGTCGATTCATGGGATATCTCGTCGATTCGGCGACGTCGTCGCCCTCGATGCGATGGATTTAGAAATACAAGCCGGGGAGTTGGTTGCTCTCCTGGGCCCCTCAGGTTGCGGTAAGACCACGGCGCTTCGCATTGTTGCTGGACTCGAGAGAACTGATTCAGGAAAAGTGGTTCTGCAGGGCAAGGATGTGACGCGAACTCCAGCACATCAAAGGAATATGGGGATGGTGTTTCAGTCATACTCTCTCTTCCCAAACCTTACGGCTCAGGAGAATGTCGCCTTTGGTTTATCGATGAGGAAGGTTCCGAAAGAAAAACGGCTTGCGCGAGCCCGAGAGTTGCTCGAGCTGGTGGGACTGAATTCTCACTCGGCGCGCTTTCCGCATCAACTTTCGGGTGGGCAGCAGCAGCGAGTTGCCCTTGCAAGAGCTCTGGCCATCGAGCCGGATGTCTTGTTACTTGATGAACCCCTTTCTGCCCTTGATGCGCAGGTTCGATCTAATCTTCGTGAGGAAATTCGCCGACTGCAACTCTCCCTCGGAACGACGACTCTCTTCGTAACACATGATCAGGAAGAGGCTATGGCAATTGCTGATCGCGTCGGCGTGATGAATCACGGGCGACTTGAGCAAATAGCGACACCAGACACTTTGTATATCAAACCCGCGACAGCTTTCGTCGCTTCCTTTGTCGGCGTGATGAATCGATTACCAGGAAGGCTCTTCCAGGGAGGAGTTGAAGTTTTAGGTTCGAAGCTGGAAACCATGGAGGCATGGCCTTCCCACGGCGATGTCGTTGCGATGATTCGCCCGGAAAAAATCTCCGTAGAGAAGAACGGGCCAGACTTCAACGCCAAAGTAGTTACCCGCTCCTTCTTGGGGGCATCCTCGCGGGTAGTCTGCGAAACCCATGAAGGTGCGATGGTTCAATCGCTCATGCCGAGCAGCGCCTCTGGTGACCTTCACCCTGAGGATCTTGTGAGCTTGCGGATTTCCCAACACCCAGTATTGGTCTCGTTAGAGTGATGCCCTAGACTCCCTTGCATTGAAGGCTTATGAGAAAGATGGAGTGGTCATGGCAAATAAAGAGCAGAAGAGCAATGCGAATACCAAGAAGGAACCAAAGCTTACGCTGAAGGAGAAGCGTGCTAAGAAGCAGGAGAAGAAAGAGAAGAATAAGTAGCTAAGTTCGAGCTCTAGTTTTCGGAATCCGTTGGCTCGGCGGAGGGTTTAGGGGTCGGCGCAATTGTTGGCTCGGCGGAGGGTTCAGCAGTCGGCTGCTCCGGTGAAGGTTCGGGCCTGGGCTTCTCCGAAGGCCGAGAACTCGGCTGGTTCTGATTCTCATTGTTAGTTGGCTCTTTGTTGCCCTCAGATTTTGTAGGTGGCGAGTCTTTCGCGTTCGGGCCTTGAGTTTCATGAGATGAATTTGTTTTCTGGGAATCGTTTTCGTGTGAGTTAGATTCGGTGGAAACTGGCGGGAAGAGGTTAGAAAGTGGCGGAATGACCAGAGCAAATTTTTCGGAATCCGACTGATTGTTTCCTTCGTCACTAGCGAGTGTAGGTGAAGGAATTGCTAGTGGTATTTGAGAGCTGGCGGTCTGATTCCGAGTTGCGTCAGAAGGGTTACTCCCTACTACATGAGCGACTCCGCCAACTACCCCTTTTACAAATTTAGCCGCCTCGTGACCGACGTTGACTATCGCGGCAGGTCCTATTCCAGTTACCGCCGCAGCGGCCAAAGACGCAGAGGCGAAAAGTCCTGTGACCATGATTGACGTGACTGCAGTCCGGCGTGGTTTAGAAGATTTCACCGGGAGCAGGGGTACAGGTTGGCTGATACTCGAAGGAAGCACAGGAGGGATGGAGGTTGGTGGAAGCACGGTCACATGGGCCAATAAATTCAATGCGCTGCGAAGTTGCTCGAATTCAGAATGATCACCAGATTTTAGGTGGGAGATTAACTCCTCACTTTGCTCCTCAGAAAATTCTCCAGTCTTGCTCATCGATCGTCACCTCCCTTCGTCAACATCTCATGTAACTGCTTTAAACCTCTATGGGTAAGAACGCGGACATTGCCCTGGGTCTTACCAACAATCTCTGCCACTTCGCCGGCGTCAAGATCGGCTACAACGCGGAGCATGATGACTTCTGCATACTCCTGGGGCAGACGCTTCACCAGATCCATGACTTCTACCATGGTCGAGTTCTCGCCGATCCAGTCTGATTCATCCAGTTCGACACTTGTTCCGGTGCGTTGCTTCTTTCGTGCCAAATCTGTTGCTGCATTTCTAGCGATCGTGTAGATCCAACCTTTGAATGCCTGCGAATCACCTTGGAAACTTTTAATGGATGTTGCAATTTTGATCCATACTTCAGAGCAGAGGTCCTCTGGTTCATTGGTGAACATGGCAAGGTATCGGACCATTCGCGGTTGATAGTTGCGCCAAAGGAGGGTGAACGCCGAATCGCTTCCACGTACCGCCTCCTCTACTAATAAATCGAAATCGAGCGCGTCAACCAGAGCATCAGTGGATTTTTCACTCTGCTCTGACGAAGTTCCCCGCTTTTCTGGCATTGACTCCTAACCGGTGATCACCACAGAGGCTAGCCACTGTGAGCCTCTGTGCGCACATTACTTCCGTTTTAGTCCTGCGAATCTTCTGAGGAGTGGTCAGAGTGATCTCGATTGTCGCTATTGGATTTTGCGTGTGGTTGGGTGACCCATGCAGGCGGGGTGCCTGAGACCGCTGGTGGAACCATCGGATTGGCTCCATCATTCGGATTTTCTGGATCAAATGGTGCGCTTGCGGGAAGAAAGTCGTCATCCCCAACGCCATCATCGGAGATTCCTGATTCATCGTCGAAACCCGAGGTGGCCGTTGAGGTATCGAAGTGGGTGGTCAAATCCGAGAGATCGAAATCTATATGTGGGGTGACCGTTGTGGTGTCGAAATGAAAACTCGGCACAGCCGTAGACGTATCGACCGTCAGGACCCCGCTACTGTTGCCCAAGGCGATGGGGGCGACAGAAGTGATGTGGTCGTACTCACCTATTTTTCTATGCGAGCCACCCTCTGCCGAGGCAATGGTCGAACTGGACAAGGCAAGTACCGCGACGACCGCGACGCTCAGATGGCGCTTGTTCATGGGTTCTCCTCCTAGAATTCGTAACTATGAGATATAACGAAGAGAGAGCCCCTAGCGTTACAGCTTTTTCAAAGTTTCCCCGGGAAGCCTTCTCCGACGTGCTTGGGGCAAATGCGACATTTGCGACCGGTTTTAAAGGAAGCAAGCTGACCGGCTCTGCGGCCAAGGGTTTGGCAATAGTCACCTGCATGGATTCGCGGGTGAACCCGCTTGAAGTTGTTGGTATGCAGGCAGGGGATGCCAAGATTCTGCGAAACGCTGGCGCGCGCGTCACCGAGGACGTGCTTCGAACCTTGGTTCTGGCCACATACCTGCTTGGTGTTGATCGCATACTGGTTATGCCTCACACCGATTGCCGAATGGCCCAGAGCGAGGAGGCCGATATCCATGCCACCATCGCCGAGCAGTACGGCGTGGATACGCGGAGTCTAGAATTTCGGACCGTCTCGGATCAGAGGAAAGCCCTCATTACCGATGTCATCCGAATTCGTTCCTACCCACTGCTACGTGACGGTGTCACCATAGGCGGTGCAATCTATAACGTCACGACCGGAGCTTTAGAGCCCTTGGACTGTTAACGCAATGAAGCTGCGCGTCATCATCTGGTTCGCAAGTTTTTTTGGCGCGATTTCACGGTGGTCAAAACGCGGCAGCGGAGTGATGATGACTGGGCGAATAATTCTCAAACTGCAGCCCGGCGCAGTCTCGGCGCTGTCGAAAAACCGAAAAGTGATTTTGATTTCTGGTACGAATGGAAAGACAACCACTACGTCTCTGATTTATTCGGCACTGACTATCAAGGAAAAAGTCGTCAGCAACTACACCGGCGCCAATATGTTCGCGGGTCTTGCAGCAGCTCTGAGTAAAAATTTGTCGGCACCAATGGCCGCCCTCGAGGTAGATGAGATGGTCTTGCCATGGGCCATTAAACAGACCAATCCGGAAATGGTGGTTCTCCTTAACCTGGGTAGAGATCAGCTAGATCGATTATCTGAAGTTCGTTTCGTTGCACAGAAATGGAAAGATGCCCTCGCGGGCTTGCCCAAACAGTGTCTGATACTTGCCGATGCCGATGACCCCTTCGTCGTGTGGGCCGCCCTTGATTGGAAGAACGTTCTCTGGTTTAGCAGTGGCGCGCGCGGCCACATCGACGCATCGACCTGTCCTTCTTGTGGAGTGGTTCTCCAGTGGAGTCAGGACAAGGCGCACTACTCATGCAGATGTGGATTTGCCAAGCCAGATGCCCAATGGGTACTGAGCGCGGATGAGTTACATGGTTATCAGGGTCAGGCCGTGAAAGTCGTCAGTGGCATTCCCGGTCGAGCTGCACTTTCCAATGCAGCTCGCGCTGTTGTCGTAGCTTCATATTTTGGAGTTTCACTCCAGGACTCTTCGGCTGCGATCTCGAAGGTAACCAGCGTTGACGGGCGATTTGCCAAGTTAAAGATCGGAAATACAGATTTCCGCCTCCTGCTTTCTAAGAACCCTGCCAGTTGGCGTGAAACCCTGGCGACAAGCGCTTCGGGTCCAACTTCCGTTCTGCTTGTTGTAAATGCAAATACTCAAGATGGTAAGGACACCTCTTGGCTCTGGGATGTTGACTTCGCTCCCCTCAAGCAGCGATTTGTGGTCGTCACAGGTGATCGTCGACTCGATGTATCGGCTCGACTCACCGTGAATGAGATTCCCCATCATCTAGTTGTCAACGAAAGTGCGGCGGCGACTCTCCTTGGCAAAGTGGAGGCCGATCTCATTGCTTCGTATACCGCCTTTCATCGGTTGGCTAAGTTGGTAGCCAGATGACCTTCACTATTGTTCATCTGCTTCCAGAATTACTTGGTACCTATGGTGATCGCGGAAATATCGAGATACTCAGTTGGCGGCTCAAGGCACGCGAAGTCCCACACGAAGTCATAACGATTGGTGTGGGCGACACCATTCCCACATCAGCTGACTTGTATCTCATAGGCGGCGGCGAAGATGATGCGCAGATTGCAGCGTTAGAATTACTGAGCAAGAGGAACTCGCTTCAGAGTGCATTGAAGAATGACGCACACATCTTTGCAGTGTGCGCAGGTTTTCAAATTCTTGGAACGCAATTTCCAGCAAGTGGAGATCGAATAGTTCAAGGTCTCGGCCTTGTTGCTATAGAGACTGTCTCAGCCAAGCATCGCTCGGTCGGAGAACTTCTTTCTCGGCCAACCGTGCCCATAGAGATGTTGACGGGCTTTGAAAATCACGGAGGGCAGACCCGCTTCCTTGATGAGCTTCAACCATTGGGTCATGTTCTCTCAGGAATTGGAAATGGCCAGGGAAGCAATGTAGATGGGCTAGTCACTTCGCAAATTGTGGCGACATACATGCATGGTCCAGCATTTGCCAGAAATCCCGACCTGGCTGACTGGATTCTGAGCAGAAAGTTAGGCGCACTGCCCCCGTTATCTGCCCCGATCTTCAATCAATTGCACGATGAGCGGGTTTCGAAGGCTAAGTAATCTTTGCCCGTCTCACCGGATCCCGTGTAATCGGTGGTGTCAGATCACTGAGGAAGTCCTTGATTATGGCTTGGACCAAATCTGGTTTCTCCTTGATCAGGAAATGGGAAGTTCCAGGAACGATGGCAAGTTGCCCCTGCGGGATGGCTTCATACATCGAGGTGATGTGGGCAAAACTAAAGTTCTCATCATCGCTTGCCATGATCAATGTCGGGCAACTGATCTTGGCAAGATCTTCAATCGAAAGGGTTGGCTCTGTGTTCCAGATTTTCCACATGCGCGCCACCTTCGAATCGATTGCTTCGGGTGCATCGGGTGAACGCTGCGCATGCTCTAGCCGATCATCATCGGAAACTTCCCAGAGGCCAATCGGCTCGCCGCCGCTTTCGTGGTGATAGTTGGCGCCGATCGCTACGACTGAGCGCACGAGATCTGGTCGTTCGATCGCAACCATGAGCGCGATGATGCCGCCATCGCTCCAACCAATGAGGTGGGCCGGCTCTTTAACAGTGTCTTCTAGGTAGGCGATTGCTTCTTTCGTCTGGAAGGAAAAGTGAAGGCTTCCAATCTGATCCCCTGTGCGACCTTGTCCAGTCCGGTCGTAAGCAAATACGTGAAAGGAACTCTCCACAGCAGGCATGAGATATCTGTCCCAGTCTTCCGTGGCGCTTAATCCGCCGTGAAGCAGTACGACTGCTTCTCCGTTATTGGGCCATTCTAGGTTCCATATCTCGTGGCCCCGCAGATTTATGTAGCCGCCCATTTATTGGGAATCCATGATGTGGCGATTGCCGCGGTCGAAGGTGAGGTAGTTCCACATCCAGTCAGCCAGAGTGAGAACTTTATTGCGCCCGCCTAACAAATAGAACAGGTGAAGAAATAGCCAGGCAAACCATGCCGGTGCGCCGACGAGTCTCAACTTCTTTACCTCAACGACGGCCTTTTGTCGCCCGATTGTTGCCATGGAGCCCTTGTCTTTGTAGACGAAGGGAAGAAGCTCTAGCCCCTTTGAGACTCGCTCAATCTGTTTTGCGACGAAGGGGCCTTGTTGCATCGCAACCGGGGCAATCATGGGGAGGAAGCGGCCGTTGCTTCCTTTGGCGCCAGCGATGTCGCCTATGGCCCAATAGTGGGGGTAGTTCTTTACTTGTAGCGTTGGTTCGACGTCGATTCTTGTTGCCACGATGGGCAGGGAGAGATTGGATGCAAGAGGTTGGCCCTGTACACCGGCTGCCCAAATCGTGATTTCAGAGGGGATGCTCTCTCCGTTTTTAAGGAGAATCTTCCGCGGTGAAATCTCTTGCACGGCAGTATTGGTGAGAACTTTGACGCCGAGTTTTTCCAAGTCCCTCTGCGTACGCGAAGATAGTGATGGCGAGAAACTGGGCAGGAGTCGCGGTCCGGCTTCGATCAAGTAGATATCAATATGTTTCGCTGCATGTTCTTCGTCAGAAGTGAGAGGGCCTCGTACAAGTTCAGCGAGGGCTCCGGCCAGTTCCACCCCTGTCGGCCCACCTCCGACCAGCGAAATCGAAAGTCGTGTCTCATCTTGGAATCGGCAGAGATCTTCAAAACGTCGCATCACTTCTGCGCGGATGTTGATTGCCTCCGCCACGCTCTTCATTCCCAGGGCATGTTCTGCCACTCCCTTGATTCCAAAATCTGCCGTCGCCGAGCCAAGTGCGACGATGAGGTGGTCGAATTTGAGAACCTCACTACTATCTAGCTTCACTTCCTTGTTGCGATGATCCACCGAAATAGGCGAACCCATTCGGAATGCAATATTGCTTTTTCGGAGAGCTCCACGAATTGGGTAGGCGACGTGGTCTGCTGCCAAACCTGCGGTAGCAACTTGGTAGAGAAGCGGCAGAAATGTCTGAAAGTTGTGGCGATCCACCAGTGTCACTTCGGCGATATCCTTCAGAGTCCGCGCCGCAGCCAATCCACCGAACCCGGCGCCGAGAATGACCACCTTAGGTTTTGTAATGACCAGGGCTCCTTATTCGATCGCAGGAGCCCTAAGTCTAATCTTTACAGGGAAACGCGGCTTACCAATATCACGACATCTGCGAGGGCAATGGCCATCACTAATGGGAAAGAAAACCTTGTAGGGGTCACCAAGAGAAGTAGGACAGTGACAACGCTGATAGGCACTGGTATCCAGAGATGCGTGTGGCTGGCAAGAATTACAGAGACAATCAGAAGTGCGGTTGCCGCCACCAACAAGCTAGCTCTTGTATTTAGTCGCTGTGGCAGCCCACGAAGTCCAGCCTTCCGATCTTGCGCCATGTCTTTTACAACATTCGCAAAATGGGCGGCGACTCCGAAAAGGGCACCGAGTGTCATCAGCCAGATCGGAACAACGTGGTCCTTGCTCAGTGCAATTGCACTTGGGAATGCTCCAAAAGCGATGATGTATGGCAGTGGAGAGAGAAATGATTGCTTGAAGTAGAAGTTGTATGCGAGGCCGCAACTGACGGCGAGCAAGTGCAGAGATCCTCCACGCAATCCAAATGGCCCAAGAAGGGAGAGAAGGATGCACGCGGTCAGAGAGATACCAGTGGCAATCACGACTGTCCGGATCGAGATTGTTCCATTTGCCAACGGCTTATTTTTTCGAGCCTGCGATCGATCACTATCCAGGTCCACAAGGTCGTTGGTCCAACCGATGCAGAGCTGACCCGTGAATATTGTCAAAGCGATCCCTATCGCCGACCAGATCGATCCGGAGGAATTGGCCATGAGGAATCCAGCCAGAGTGACAAACAGGCTTGGTCCAAGATGTGAGGTACGTAGGAGACGCATGCGGAGATTCTGCCCTGTCGTGGCACACTTGTAACTATGCATGAGTTCACGTTGGAAGTGGAAGACCTCGCAAAGGAAATCCTGTCCTACAGTCTTTATCGTTTGAAGACTGATCCACCTCTTGACGGTCCACGTTCTGCTGCGGATCTCTTTATGGAAGTCGGCGACACGATTACCGCAAAGGGTTTGGGGGGACATGAGGCTTTGGATGTCTTTAAGAGTGTTCTCGCGAAGGCTTGCATATCGACAGACCACCCGCGAAATTTGGCCTTTATTCCCTCCGCCCCCAGTGAATTCGCAAACCTTTTCGATCTCGTTGTAGGAGCGAGTGCGCTCTATGGGGGGTCGTGGCAAGAAGGATCTGGTGCCGTCTTTGCTGAAAATCAAGCCCTACGCTGGTTATCTGACCTAGCGGGGTTGCCCCAGAGCGCAGGTGGCGTTTTTGTTCAAGGTGGCACCATTGGAAATCTTTCAGCTTTAGTGGTTGCACGGGCGCAGGCGCGCAAGCTCTGGCCTCAGACCAATCGATGGGCGATTGCTTGCAGCCAAGAGGCGCATTCCTCGATCTCATCGGCGGCACAAGTCATGGATGTAGACGTGCTGGCCATTGCACCTGATGAAAATGGAAAACTGCGGGGCATTGATGTCGCTCGCGAAGTGGACAGATTCCATGAGTCGCAAAGTGGTGTGCGTGTGTGTGCAGTGGTTGCTACGGCCGGCACGACAAACTTGGGAACAATCGATGATCTAGTCTCCGTCGGCAATGCCGCCAAAGACCGCGATCTCTGGTTTCATGTTGATGGCGCCTACGGACTTGCCGCCCTCTGTGCGCCGTCGCAAAAATCCAAGTTTGCCGGAATCGAACGTGCTGATTCATTTATCGTCGACCCACACAAGTGGCTCTTTGCCCCCTATGACGCCTGTGCCCTTCTCTATCGCCAACCAGAATTGGCAAGGGAAGTTCATACTCAGCACGCCTCATATTTGGAGACCTTGCAAGAGGGCGCATCGTGGAATCCGTCCGACTATGCAATTCACTTGACGCGGCGCACCCGTGGTCTGCCTTTCTGGTTCTCCCTGGCCGCCCATGGCACTGACGCCTACGCCGAGGCGATCGAAAAGACCATCTCCGTCGCCCAGAGCGCGGCAGAACGGATCCGGGAGCACCCCCGTTTGGAGTTGGTCTGCGATCCCGAACTTTCAGTTGTCGCATTCACCCGACCCGGTTGGGAGGCGGCCGATTATCAAGAATGGAGCGATACCTTGCTCCGCGATCAGGTCGGATTCATCCCGCCTTCGGCCCATCATGGTGCGCCGATTCTCAGATTCGCCATCGTCAACCCATGGACCAAGGTCAGCGATATCCAGACCCTCCTGGCCACTCTCTAAATGCCGCCACATTCGCCCCATCTGCCTTAGGCTTGACCCATGGACGAGAGCGCAATGATTATTTCCCCTGCTCACACCAGTGGACTCAGTGACCTTGAGGTGCGGATCCTGGACTTTGAGCGCAGTTGGTGGCGCTATGCCGGGGCAAAGGAGAGCGCCATCAAGGAACTCTTCGATATGAGCGCGCCCCGCTACTACCAGCTGCTCAATGACCTTATCGACCGCGAGGATGCTCTTCTGGCCTCTCCCATGCTGGTCAAGCGGCTACGGCGCCTTCGCCAAGCTCGCATGAGCGCCCGCTCCTCCCGCTAGTTTTGCGTCTTTCCCGACCTTTTCCTCATTTGCCCGTTGGGATAGGCCTGCTCTAGATTTAGCGTTAGCACTCTAGGGGTGTGAGTGATAATTCACCCATAACAAAAAACATAGGAGCGAATACAACTATGGCAAAGCAGATTGCCTTTAACGAAGAGGCCCGCCGTGGCCTAGAACGTGGCATGAATATCCTCGCCGATGCGGTCAAGGTAACCCTTGGACCCCGTGGCCGGAATGTCGTTCTGGAGAAGAAGTGGGGAGCCCCCACGATCACCAACGACGGTGTTTCGATTGCAAAAGAGATCGACCTTGAAGACCCGTGGGAAAAAATCGGCGCTGAGCTTGTGAAGGAAGTTGCCAAGAAGACCGATGATGTCGCAGGCGATGGCACAACCACCGCAACTGTTCTTGCTCAAGCACTAGTTCGCGAAGGACTTCGCAACGTTGCTGCCGGATCAAATCCCATGGCACTCAAGCGCGGCATTGAGAAGGCGGTTGAGGCTGTTGTCGCCGAACTCGTCGCCATGGCAAAGAATGTTGAAACCAAGGAGCAGATCGCAGCAACGGCCTCGATTTCTGCTGCGGACACCACCATCGGCGAGATGATCGCCGAAGCAATGGACAAGGTCGGCAAAGAGGGCGTCATCACTGTTGAAGAATCAAACACATTCGGCTTAGAGCTAGAGCTCACCGAAGGTATGCGATTCGACAAGGGATACATTTCCCCGTATTTCGTGACCGATTCAGATCGCATGGAAGTAGTACTTGAGGATGCATATATCTTGATTGCCAATTCAAAGATCGCAAACATCAAAGACCTTCTACCTATTCTTGAGAAGGTCATGCAGTCGGGTAAGCCACTTGCAATCATCGCTGAAGATATCGAAGGCGAAGCACTTGCCACGCTGGTTGTAAATAAGATCCGCGGAACTTTTCGCTCTGCAGCCGTAAAGGCTCCAGGCTTTGGAGATCGTCGCAAGGCGATGTTGCAAGACATTGCAATTCTCACCGGAGCAACTGTGATCTCAGAAGAGGTCGGTTTGAAGATGGATCAGGCAGGAATTGAACTTCTTGGCCACGCACGCAAGGTTGTCATCAGCAAGGACGAAACGACAATTGTTGAAGGCGGCGGAAACGAAGAGCAGATCAAGGGTCGAGTCACTCAAATTCGTCAGGAAATTGAGAAGAGCGATTCAGATTACGACCGCGAGAAGTTGCAGGAGCGCTTGGCCAAGTTGGCAGGTGGCGTTGCAGTAATCAAGGCGGGAGCCGCTACCGAGGTCGAACTCAAAGAGCGTAAGCACCGCATCGAGGATGCAGTCCGTAACGCAAAAGCAGCGGTAGAAGAGGGCATTGTTGCTGGCGGTGGCGTTGCGCTACTTCAGGCCGCGAAGGTTGCTTTCTCGAAGTTGAAGCTCGAAGGCGATGAAGCAACGGGTGCGAAGATTGTTGAACTTTCTGTTGAGGCGCCATTGAAGCAGATCGCAATTAACGCCGGTCTTGAAGGCGGAGTAGTTGTTGAGAATGTCCGACACAAAGAACCAGGCGTTGGACTCAACGCGGCAACTGGAGAATATGTCGACATGATTGCAGCCGGCATTATTGATCCGGTTAAGGTAACTCGCTCTGCATTGCAGAATGCTGCATCCATTGCAGCACTTTTCATCACAACCGAGGCAGTCATTGCTGACAAGCCTGAGAAGAAATCGGCGATGCCAGCAGGGCCTGGCGGCGGGGATATGGACTTCTAAACGTATTCTCGCGTAGCTCGTACGGCTAGAGTCAGATAAAGAGAGGACTCCCGATTACCTCGGGAGTCCTTTCTGCTTTTAGTTGAATGTGCTTGCATTGTTCTCCTCAAGAGAAACGGAGATGGCATGTCGCGCAGAAAATTCCCCCGCGTCTTCCTCGCTGCGAGTTCAGTTCTCGTATTGTTAATAACGGTCTCGCCGGTCGCACTTGCCGCAGGTCAAGGCAAGGGTGGCGATCACGGTAGGAAGGCCGATAAGTCCACCGTGGGTTCAATCCTCAAAGCAATCCAAGAATCGCCAGTGTTCAATGGCAAAGGTAAGAAATTCGAAAACGATGGCAAGGCTCTGGAATCACAGACGCGTTCACTCGTTAAGAAGCTCGCAAAGTTAGGCGCTTCAAATCCTGCGGCGCTGGTTGCGATCAATACTTATGCGTCCAGCGTCGATACGGCGACGGCTACTTTCCAAGTTTCAATCAAGGCTGCCAAAACTACCTATAAGAGTGCTCTGGCAACGGCGATCACTGACGCCTCAAAGCAGGGCGCCGAGACTGTTTACAAAGCCGCCATTGCCGCGGCGCGGCAGATCTTCAATACGGCTATTGCCGCGGCCAACCTTGCGCTAAAGACGGCGCTGATGACACTGTTTCCGGCGCCTTCCCCGTCTCCATCCTCGACCTGACCTCCAAAGGGCCGCGAATAGAGAAGCAGAAAGGACTCCCGATTACCTCGGGAGTCCTTTCTGCTTTACCCTTACTCCATGCCCAAGAAACCTTCACGGACCTTTGATGCACTAGAACTGGCTAGAGACGCGGTTCTGGCCGATGCTGGCGGGGCCAAATTTGTCGGCGAGTTTCTTGATGTGGATTTTGATGCGGATGCTCGCTTGGCCAGTTACCTCTTTGAGGCATTTCTTCCAGGCTATAAAGGTTGGCGCTGGGTTGTCACAGCAGTAAGAGTCGATGAGGATTCAGATCCAACAATCTGCGACGTTGTTCTTCTCCCAGGTCCTGATTCGCTCTTGTCTCCGGAGTGGATTCCCTACATTGAGCGCATTCAACCAGGTGATATCGGGGTTGGGGATCTACTGCCAAGTGTTGCCGATGACGATCGTCTGGTCCCAGGATTTGCTGCCTTGCCCGGTGATGACGAATTAGATGCGGTGCAGATGTGGGAATTAGGCCTTGGTCGTCCTCGAGTGATGTCAATCGAGGGTCGTGACCAGGCAAGTACGCGTTGGTATACAGGTGATCGCGGACCTGATTCTCCGATTGCCAAAGCAGCGCCAAAACCATGTGCATCGTGTGGCTTTTTCATCCCCATCTCCGGCTCGCTACGAGCTGCCTTCGGAGTTTGTGCCAACGCCGTCTCACCTGAGGATGCACGAGTGGTGTCCGTAGATCACGGCTGTGGAGCCCACTCCGAAGTTACCTTTTAATCCCTGTTCCTCTAGCCGACCACCTACTGTAAACTCGTCCCCTGCCCGTAAATCCTTCACGGCTTAAACGAGTTCAAGCATTTTAAAGGAGAGTTCCCATGCCTAGTGGTCGCGTGAAATGGTTTAGCCTGGAAAAAGGCTTTGGCTTTATCGCCTCCGATGAAGGCGAGGACGTTTACCTGGCGGCTACTTCTCTACCTGAGGGAGTTACCACCGTGAAGCCAGGAACAAAGTTGGAGTTCGGAGTCGCTGATGGCCGGCGCGGTCCTCAAGCTCTCTCGGTGCGCATTATTGATGCGCCACCCTCACTGGCTGCGCAGGCTCACGTCAACAGTGATGATCTCGCGGCGATGATCGAAGACACGATCAAGATCTTGGACAAAGTTGGAAATGGCCTGCGCCATGGGCGCCACCCATCCGCTATTGAGGCCGAACGTGTTGGCAAAGTTCTTCGAGGAATTGCTTCGCAACTAGAGGCTTAAATTCCGCTTTTTCGCGCCCGCCTGATCGTGTAAAAAATGCCGAGCATCCCAAGGCTGGCTCCGCAGAGGCATGTCCAGATGACTTTCGATTGGGCATTTACCAGGAGGGCGATCACGCCCGCGACAACCCATGCGCACACGCCAAGCCAGAGTTGCAGAACAACCGATCTCACATTCTGGGCCATGTGCGAATAGTAGTCCAGGGCATGCACCCATCAAGGGGCGATAGGGTGGCGATCGGAGGTCGATAGGTGCGCATAAATGAAACAGGCAGTTGGCGCGCTTTTCGACATCGTAATTTCCGAATCCTTTTTGCCGCAAATGCAATTTCAAATATCGGAACATGGGCTCAGCGCATTGCACAAGACTGGTTGGTCCTGCAGTTAACTCATAGCGGTACGTACTTGGGGTTGGTTACCGCGCTCCAATTTACTCCAGTGCTTTTCCTTAGTCTTCACGGTGGAGCCCTCGCAGATCGCTTCGATAAGCAGAAGGTCTTAATAGCCACCAACATCGCCGGCGGACTCTCGGCTGGCGTGCTAGGTCTTCTCGTAACTTCACACCATGTAAGACTCTGGCACGTTTTCCTGCTCGCCTTCTTACTAGGGGTGGCAAACGCAGTGGATGCACCGGTGCGTCAGAGTTTTGTGGCCGAAGTTGTTGGTCATAGCGATCTAGGAAATGCCGTGAGCTTGAATTCGGCGAATTTTAATGCGGGCCGCCTCATCGGTCCTGCTGTCTCGGGTGCTTTAATCGCCGCTTTTGGAACTGGACCCTCCTTTCTTCTCAACGGCGCCTCCTATGTATTGGTGATCTTCTCACTTCTGTACTTGCGTAAAAGTGAGTTCTATGTCCTACCCAGAAGTGCAGGGGTGGCTAGTGTTGGCGAAGGACTCAGGTACGTGAGGGCAAGGCCAGATCTCTACGTCGTCATGATCGTCATATTCTTTATGGCTACCTTTGGCATGAATTTCCAGATCTTCAATGCCCTCGCTGCCACGAAAGTTTTTCATCGCGGAGCTGTGTCTTTTGGTTTGCTCGGCACCTACGTTGCCATCGGCTCATTTAGCGGGGCAATTATCTCTGCCAGACTCGAGCGACTTCGAAGGACGATGTTCGTCGTCTACGGCGCAATTGCCTTCGGTACTTCCATCTTTATTCTGGCGTTTATGCCTACCTATGTGGCATATTCACTATGGTTACCCGTGTGCGGTTTCACCGCTTTAACAACTTTGATAAGCGCCAATTCGCTCATGCAGATCAATTCCGACCCTGTGGTTCGTGGCCGAGTTATGGGAATTTATCTTCTAGTATTTCTTGGTGGCGCACCCATTGGTTCTCCGCTCGTGGGATGGACCGCAGAGAAGATCGGGGTTCGTCCCACCTTGGCTGCATGCGGTGCCATCACGATTCTTACAGCTTTATATGCCTTCCAACGTTATCGAGACAAGGTGGAAGTGCCAATCGACTTCTCGGTAGATGTTGTTCTACCGCCCCCATATGACAATAAGAGCTAGTACTCCAAATAGGGCCACCAAAGTGATCAGTCTTCTAGTTTTGTAATTCACACTCAATCCACCAAACTCAGACTATCTTGTGACGTTTGCGCTGAAGGTATCGCGATGATCGTTGTTAAGGCAATCACGATAAGCACCGGCACCATCAGGTAGGCCCGAGAAATTCCTACGTGATCGCCTAAGAGTCCCAGGAGGAATGGGGCAGCCGCGATCGCGAGTCCAGAGCCTAAGGAACTTCGGCCGATTGCCAGATCTGGCCGACCTTGGCTAAAGCCAATGAGTCTTTGCGAGGCCAGAGCAAATTGCATAGAGAGCCCAAGTCCCACGGCCAGCAGCGCAATTAATGAGAACCACAAGGTGTGTGAAAACCAGAGACCCGCGAAACCCACGAACTGTGTGACTAGCACGATCTTGAATTGGGTATCCAGGGCGGCGCGCTTGAGGAGTTGGGGCCCAAACCATCGACCCAGGCCCATTCCACTACCAACGGCCACGATACATATGGTGGAGACGGCGGCGCTGGAACCGATTCGATTTCTAAGAAGTGCCGCGGCCCAGAATGTAGTGGCAAATTCGGTGGAAATGCAGGCAACATAACCAAACCAGGAGATCCAAAAATTGCGACTGAGTGTGCCTTTTTGCGGACCGCTCGCTTCGGGAATGTGCTCGCCAGCAATCACCGTACGGGCAAGCAAATAAAGAATGACGCTGGCGGGAATGACCACCAAAAGACCAAGTCGCCAATTAAAATGCGTCCCGGCGATTACCCCGACCGTGAGCGTTCCGATCACATAACCCACCGATGAAATGCCACTGGCTTGCGAAACTGCCGATGAGGGGGCCAACGGAAAGTGGTGTGAAAGTTGAGTCACCATGGCGTTCACAACTGTCAGTGTTCCAAAGCCTGTGATGAAGGTTGCAGCAAGTGTGAACTGAATCGGTGGGGAGAAGACGAAGATCACGATGCCAATGGAGAAGAAACCCAAACCGATCCAAGAAGTCGTTGCTCGTCCAAACCGATGTACCAACTTGGGTGAGAGGAGCCCTGCCAGGATTGATGCGACTCCCATGGCAGTGCCATGCAGGCCAGCAATAGTCAGTGAGGTGTGCTGTTGGGCGCGAAGAAGAGGTTGCGCTGGTCCGAACCCGCCTAGGTAAAAGTTAACAATTGCCACTTGCATGGCAATTGCCCAAAAGACACGATCACGTTTTAGTGTCATGCCTTTACTTCATAGCTTTTGTCGCTACAGCGCGTTGACTACGAAATCGATCGACGCCGTCAAGGCATCGATATCACTCGGCTCAACCGCGGGGAACATACCGATTCGTAGTTGGTTCTTGCCAAGTTTGCGATAAGGCTCGGTGTCGACGATGCCATTTGCACGAAGAGCCGATGCAACCTTGGTCGCATCAATGGCGTCATCGAAGTTGATGGTGCCCACAACATTTGACCTCATAGAAGGATCGGTAACAAAAGGTGTGGTGTAAGCAGTCTTCTCGGCCCATCCGTACAGGCGCGATGCAGAATCTGCGCTACGACCCGCCGAGAACTTCATGCCACCGTTCTGGTTCATCCACTCGATCTGTTCCGCAAGGAGAATCAACGTGGCGAGAGCGGGCGTGTTGTACGTCTGATCAAGTCGGCTGTTTTCAATGGCAATACCCAGATCCAAGAATGCCGGGACCCAACGGGTGCTGGCATTGATCGCCTCCACACGTTCAATCGCTGCTGGGCTCATCAGCGCAAGCCAGATTCCGCCATCAGAGGCAAAAGACTTCTGCGGTGCAAAGTAGTAGGTATCAAATTCCTTGGCATCGACGCTTAATCCACCGGCGGCACTCGTTGCGTCAACTAGGACGAGCGCGCCTTCGCTGCCTGCGGGACGGAGAATCGGCATGGCAACGCCCGTACTCGTCTCATTCTGCGTGAGTGCGTAGACATCAATTCCTTCTTCGGCTCTGGCCCACGGATGAGTGCCGGGTTCGGACTTGATGATGGATGGTTCGCCTAGAAAAGGGGCTTCTTTGGCGGCCGCGGCAAACTTTGAGGAGAATTCGCCAAAAACCATGTGCTGCGAGCGAGATTCGATCAGTCCAAAGGTGGCGATATCCCAGAACGCGGTCGATCCGCCGTTGCCCAGAACAACTTCATACCCTTCTGGAAGGTCAAATAAAAAGGAGAGGCCCTGGCGAACCCGATGAACAACATTCTTCACGGGCTTTTGGCGATGAGAAGTGCCAAGAATGGAAGAGCCGCTGGCCGCTAAGGCGGCGAGCGCCTCTGGACGTATCTTGGAAGGACCGCAACCGAAGCGACCGTCAGATGGTTTGAGACTTTCGGGGATTTTAATATCAGTCACGGGCCAAAGCCTATGGGTAATAGCGGTTAATCTCCCATTCGGTTAAACGCTGATCATTCATTGATTGGACCTTCTCATAGCGGATGCGATCATGAAGCCTGGAGAAACGCCCTTGCCAGAATTCGATGGAGTGTGGGAAGACTCTGTACCCGCCCCATTCCGAAGGGGTGGGTACCGATGTTCCCTCGGGCCATTTTTCGGCGGCCGCTTTCCAGCGATCCTCCAAGATTTCTCGTGATTCGAGATGCTCTGATTGTCTGCTCGCCCACGCCCCAATTTGATTGGCCCAGGGGCGCTTTGCGAAGTAATCCTCGGATTCTTGCCGGGGAACTTGCTCAGCAGTTCCACTTATTGAGATTTGTCGCTCCAGCGCATACCAAGGAAAAAGCAGAGCGACGCGTGGTTGCTCGTTAATGGCACGTCCTTTTTGAGAATTGTAGGAAGTGAAGAATGTGAACCCACGCTCTGAGACATCTTTGAGAAGGACCGTACGGGAAGTTATTTCCCCCTTGTGGTCGACGGTTGATAACACCATCGCGTTTGCTTCCACGACGAGCGGGTTTGCATGTGCCTGGTGAAGCCATTGCGTGAAGGCCTCGAACGGATCGGTCGGCAAACCCTCTAGCGGGATTTCACTATAGGAACGCCTCATTGCCGCGATGTCTGCCCGTGATAGTTCGTCCATAGATGTATCTAACGTCACTTCCCCCAAATTAGCATCTCTGGCGTAAATGGGGTTGCCTATAGCTAGGGACTGGTCGGGAAGGATCCGCAGAAAAGGCAGAATTGCCCGTATCCGCTCTGCGCAACAGGGCCAGCAGTTAGAGGAGCACAAATGACTGACGAATTTAAACCGGGTCTCGAGGGTGTTATCGCTTTTGAGTCGGAGATTGCCGAACCGGATAAAGAAGGAAGTGCACTTCGCTACCGCGGAGTAGATATTGAAGATCTAGTCGGAAGAGTCTCCTTTGGAAATGTATGGGGGCTACTTGTCGATGATGAATTCAATCCGGGACTTCCTGCGGCCGAACCATTCTTGTTGCCTGTTCACACAGGGGACGTTCGCGTCGACCTTCAATCAGCGATTGCAATGTTGGCACCTTCTTGGGGGCTAAAGCCGCTCCTTGATATTTCCGATGAAGAGGCGCGAAACAATTTGGCGCGCGCATCAGTCATGGTCCTGTCATACCTTGCACAATCTGCAAGAGGAGCTGAGAAATTGGCCATTCCGCAAGCTGAGATAGATAAGGCACACACTGTTGTAGAGCGAATGATGATTCGCTGGCGCGGTGAGCCTGATCCGTTACATGTGCGCGCGATAGATGCGTATTTTGTCTCTGCTGCTGAACATGGAATGAATGCATCCACATTCACGGCACGAGTTATTGCTTCAACTGGAGCAGATGTTGCTGCGGCACTATCAGGTGCTATTGGTGCAATGTCTGGACCTTTGCACGGCGGGGCTCCATCTCGAGTACTTCACATGATTGAAGAAGTTGAAAAGACTGGCGACGCACTTTCCTATGTCAAAGGCATCATGGATCGCGGTGAGCGTCTTATGGGATTTGGTCATCGCGTCTATCGCGCAGAAGATCCACGCGCTCGCACATTGCGACGCACTGCGAAGGAACTGGGAGCACCTCGGTACGAAGTCGCCCTTGCACTTGAAAAGGCCGCCCTTGCAGAATTGCATGAGCGCCATCCAGAACGCATTCTAGAAACGAACGTGGAGTTCTGGGCCGCAATTATTTTGGATTTCGCTCAAGTTCCGGGGCACCTATTCACCTCGATGTTTACTGCCGCCCGCACCGCGGGCTGGTCGGCACACATCTTGGAGCAGAAGCGAACGGGCCGGTTGGTCCGTCCATCAGCTCGTTACATTGGCAAAGGCCCTCGAAAGCCAGAGTCAGTTCAGGGCTGGGATGAGACCGTGGCTCAACTTCATTCCTGAGTCTGATTTATTCCTGAGTCTGGGCTTGCATAAAGTCCTGTAAACGAAGACTCTTCATAACGATTTAATAAATTGGCCCCACTTTGGTCTTCATGGCTTGACCGCCTTTCATGCACTGGTCAAAATTGGCCTAATGTCGCATTTTCGCGGCCTGATCTCGTCAAGGAGAAAAGTATGAATCGTAAGCGTCTGGGCGTGCTCGGTGCTCTCACCGCGGCCGCTCTTGCAGTAACAGTTGCGGTGGTGCCAGGTGCACACGCCGCAAATGAGATCGTTATCTGGGCGGATGAAACACGCGGACCCCATCTAGCTTCAGTTTTTGCAGCAAAGGGTGACTGGGTTCCCGGTTACACAATCAAGGTAGTTTCCTTCTCAAGTTACGACGCCCTCGGCGCTGCTTTTGACAAGACCTCCGGAACCACCGGTCCTGACATTCTTGTAGCCGGAAATGACTGGGTCGTCGCCTCAGCTAAGAGTGGAAAACTTGCTCCAGTTACATTGACCGCCAGTCAGAAGTCACGCTTCACGCCGTCACAGTTCTACGACCTTTCCTATCGAGGAAAGCTTTATGGAATTCCGGTCGATGTCAATAACGTTTCGATGATTTACAACACCAAACTTGTCAAGACTGCTCCAACGTCTTTCGGCGAGATGGTCAATTTCTACAAAGCCAATAAAACAGCTCTTGGTCTAAAGGCAGGTCTCTGCATCTCCGGTGGTGGAATGGCATGGGGTGGACTTTCAGTTTTCTCCGCTCTAGGTGCCAACCCATACCAGATGTTTAGGGGTCGTCCTAACTACCACTACAGATTCAATCCTGCAGTATTTGCTTCCAACGTCAAGACGTACCTACTTGATGCGAACGGCAAGAGCAATGGTTTCTACCCAGCAACAGACACTGGTTGCATGGATAACTTCCTTGCAGGAACTGTTCCTTACTCAGTAATTGGAAACTGGCACTGGAAGGCCTTCGCAGACAAGGGCTTCGCCATGAACCTCATGCCAGTACCGGGCGTTAAGGCTGGCTCCTACGGACAGATGTTTGGAAGCGTAAGCGGCGCATTCTTGACTGCTTATGCAGACAAGCACGGAGTTGCAGTAGGCGCGAAGTCACTACTCGTCAACTTCTTTGCATCAACTGCAGGACAGGTTGCATACGAAGCACTTGAAGGTCGTCCACCAGCAGAAAAGGGCGCACAGTCAAGCCCATTGGTCTCTGATGCACAGAAGGGCTTCGGCCAAGCCGCTGGTCTTTCGAGCATGCCACAGATTGGCGCCTTCTTGGGCAACAATTCAGGTGGAGCCAACTACTGGGATTCATCAGGTGCCTATTGGACCGCCGTACTCGTCAATGGGAAAAATCCACTAGTAGAGGCTAAGAAGCTTTCTACGATGTGGGCTAAGAATGTTGCCGCCGGTAAGGGCGATCTCTAAATAGGTTGAAACCAGAAGTTCTGTTGGTAGAACTCAGTTTGCCTACTATGTAAATAACGTGGGCGGGAAGGTTTCCCGCCCACGTTATTAATTTCATAATCTGAGGCCTTGATGCGAGAAGGAGCGGTACGAGAAGTGAGCGGATTCGTCAGAGGAAAATTTGCTTTTAGTCTCAAGTTGATTCTGCTTGCAATAACTACTGCCGTCCTCGCTTTGCTGACAGAGAGTGCTTTTGCGCAAAAAGAATATTTAATCGGATCCTTCATTTTGATTGCGATTCTTGCCTTAAATTTTATTTACCTAACTAAATACTCTATTCCCCTCAAGTTCTTCCTACCAGGAATTCTCTTCTTTTTCGCATTTGTAATCGCGCCGATTCTCTATACAGGCACGATGTCTCTCTACAAGTACCAAACTGGAAATTACCTTTCTAAATCAGCTGCGATCGACCAGGTCCTCATTCTTGGAGCCCAGCCAGATACCGCGGGCACAACGTTCGACATAATTGTCGGTAAGAATTCCTCGAACCAGTACGCGATTCTTGTTTCAGATGTCACGAATAACAAGTACTTTATTTCCACCAAGACCTCGAGAACTCCAGTTCCAGTTTCAGATGTCAAACTAAACGCGGACAAGGTGGCTACAGCCGCTCCGGGCTTCACCCCAATTTCATTGAATGTGCTGGCTTCGAACAATAGTTACGCGAAAGTTAGATACGTCTATGAAGGCAAGTACTACATAAGTATTGAGAGCGAAACTGTTGCTGCCGTCTTTACACAAGGGTTGTCGTACTCCGAATCTACGGGCATTATGACTAATCTCCTTACTGGCGAGAAATACCGGGACAACGGTAAAGGTAACTTCGCGAAGATCGGAGGGACTCCCGACCAAATTCTCACCCCCGGTTGGCGCGCGCCAGTGTGGTTCCAGAATTACACCAGGTTGGTAACAGATAACCGAATTCGCACACCCCTCATCGGTGTCTTCATCTGGACGATTTTCTTTGCCGGGTTCTCGGTTCTAAGTACCTTTGCCTTCGGGCTGCTATTGGCAATCGCTCTCAATAGACGTATGCGCGGTCGAAGGGTTTACCGCTCAATCCTTATCCTCCCATATGCAATGCCTAGCATCATGAGTATTTTGATCTGGGCTGGAATGTTTGATTCGCAATTTGGCGCCATAAATAGCATCTTGCATACCAATATTGCCTGGTTCTCTGATGCAAGTCTGGCACGAGGCGCCGTGCTCTTGGTCAACTTGTGGCTCGGCTTCCCGTATTTCTATCTCATCTGCTCTGGAGCTTTGCAGGCGATTCCTTCGGAATTACTTGAAGCAGCGGCGATCGACGGCGCAAATCCGCGACAGGTATTTAGGAAAATCACACTTCCTCTCTTGCTACAGATCCTCTCTCCGCTGTTGATCGCCTCCTTCGCCTTCAATTTCAACAATTTCAACCTTATCTATCTTCTGACAGGCGGTGGCCCGAGAGACACCTTGGACGGACACGTCGCGGGAGCGACTGATATTTTGATCAGTTATACCTATCAGATCGCTTTTGGCAAGAATATTCAGGACTTCGGCCTAGCAAGTGCCATTTCCGTCCTCATATTTATCCTCATCGGGTCAATATCGATATTTGGGTTGCGCAGAACAAAAGTATTGGAGACCTTCGAATGAACAAATGGTTGAGAGAGAATGCCTGGCGCCATGCATTTGCAATTTTTATGTGTCTCTTCTCGCTTTTTCCCTTGTACTTGGTGGTTCTGTCCTCCGTGAAGACCGGTGGAAGTCTGGCCCTGACTTCCTTCGTTCCTCATGAGATTTCGTGGAGTAATTACCAATTCCTCTTCCATTCGCCCAAGACTCCGTACCTCCTGTGGGTAAAGAACTCGATGATCATTGCCTCCACCGTTGCGATCTGTTCGGTGGTCATCGGTGCGTCCTCCGCGTTTGCCTTTAGCCGTTTGAGATTTAGGGGCAAAAAATTCGGTATTCAGTTGCTCCTACTTGTTCAGATGTTCCCAGCCGTACTCGCCCTGTCGGCGATTTATGTGATTATGGAACGCGTCTACACATTCGCACCAAAGATCGGTTTGGGTACCCAAGCCGGCCTCATCTTGGTTTATTTGGGAGGGGCGCTGGGTGTCAATGTCTGGTTGCTCAAGGGATTCGTGGATACGATCCCTGCTGAACTAGACGAAGCGGCGAAGATTGATGGCGCGAGCCCCGTCCAGATTTTCTGGATGGTCTTCCTTCCTCTTGCAACTCCGGTTCTAGCCGTAGTGTGTCTCTTAACGTTTATCGGAACGTTTAATGAGTTCATTCTCGCTCAACTCTTCCTAGTTGAGATGAACGGACGAACCGTCGCGGTTGGACTCCAACAATTTGTTGGCGGTCAGTATTCAACGAACTGGGGGCCTTTCGCCGCTGGTTCGATTCTGGCTTCCATCCCGATCGTCATTATCTTCCTGTCTTTGCAAAAATATATTATTAATGGTTTAACGGCAGGATCGGTCAAGGGCTAATTTTGAAATACAAAAGCGCTATCGCACTTCTTACCTCGTTGTTTTTGGGATTGAACTATTTTTCCTTGGCTGGTGCCGGCGCAGCCGTTAGCTCCGCTCCCAGCGTTCGTGTTGGGCTGGCCTCCGACGTAATCTATTTTGTTATGCCAGATCGATACCTAAATGGCGATCCAAGCAATGACGCGATCGGTGGGGGATATAATCCGAGAGACACTGCATTCTGGCATGGTGGTGACCTAAAGGGCCTCACTGGTACTTGCACGCCGGGAGACAAAGGTTTAGCTCGTATAAAATCACTGGGTTTCACCGCCGTCTGGGTTACTCCGCTGGTTACTCAAGTGCCGTCAACGGGGGCTGGCGCTGGCTATCACGGGTACTGGGGCGTTGATTTTCTCAACGTTGATCCGCACCTAGGCACCAACGCAGACTTGAGGAACTTCACGGCCTGCGCGAAGAAACTCAAATTGAAAGTGATCCTGGATATTGTCGCGAATCACACCGGCGATGTCATTAAATACAACGGGAAGATTCCATACATCCCAGCTAGCATGGCCACGATAAAGAATCCTGCGTGGCTCAACGATCTCGGGAACTATCACAACGTCGGCGATATCGCCCATTGCTGGGGAGATGGCGATTGCACCACTCTCGGAGATTTCTATGGACTGGATGATTTGGCCACAGAGAAGCCAGCTGTCTGGCAGGGTTGGGCAGACGTGTACGGCCAGTGGATTAAGAATTATGGAATTTCGGGTTTCCGTGTAGACACGGCAAAACATGTCGACACTCAGTTTTTTAAGAATTGGCAACCCCTCATACAGCAGACAGCAGCCAACGCAGGGATTCCCAACTTCACAATTTTTGGAGAGGTCTCGGAGAATAATCCGTTTAACCTGATGACCTATGTGCGTGAAAACAAGATACAGACCGTGCTGGATTTCCCGTTTCAGGCTGGCGCTACCGACTTCGCCTCGGGCCGTTCAGATGCATCGAGTCTGGAGGGGCTCTTTCTCAACGATGATTACTACACGAGCCCTACGTCCTCAGCCTCAAATTTGGTGACTTTCCTCGGCAATCACGACATGGGCCGTGCTGGATTCATTATCAATTCGAAAAGACTGAACCCGGACAATCAGTTGCTGCCTAGAACCGAACTCGGCTATGCCGTCCTCTACCTCTCACGAGGTATTCCAACTGTCTATTACGGCGACGAGGTCGGGATGACCGGTAGCGGTGATGGCAGCGACCAGAGGGCGCGCCAAGACATGTTTGCGACCAAAGTTGACATGTGGAGAACTGAGCAGCGAATTGGCGGGAAACCGATCGGTGCTGGCGACTCATTCGCGGCCACGGCGTCCAACCCGATAGCAAAATATCTCAGGGTCCTGTCCAAGATTCGTTCCAGCAATCCGGGGCTAGCCAATGGCATCATGCAAATTCGCTTGTCCAAGGGACCTCTCTTTGTGGTCTCCAAAAAGGATGGCACTGAGAATCGCGAATATGTTGTTGCCTTCAATAACTCTGACAAACCAGTTTCTTCGGTCGTTACGACTGCGACCTCCGCGGGCGGATGGAAGAGCATTCTAGGTGCTGCCAAGTTCACAGCAATAGGGGCGAAATTGAAATTCACAGTTCCCGCACTCTCCGCCGTTGTGTTGAAGGCGAACAAGACCATCAACCAAATAGCCGTGAAAATTGGAGTCATAAAGACGAGCCAGGATGATTTGACGGGCTACTACCAAGTCACGGCGGGTGTACGGACCAATGATCTAGCCTCAGTTGAGTTCTTTTCCCGCCCTCAAGGCGCCAAAGGTTGGGATTCGCTGGGTGTCGATACGAACGCTCCGTACAACGTTTTCATCAACCCACAGGACTTTCTGGGCCAGAACCTGGAACTGAAAGCAGTCGTTACCAATTCGAAGGGAGCATCCTTTGAACTACCAAGCACAAAACTTTCCATCCCCTCATCATGATGGAAGCGATCTATACGTAAGCAATTCCGCACCACAAATAGGTGACCACGTTGTACTCAAGGTCCGCGTGCCCCTAGGCGACAAGGCAACGAAGATTTGGGTCAGGCTCTTCCATGACGGCGAACCACGCACCTTTGAACTAAAAAAAGGGAGAGCGAACACTGTTGAGACCTGGTGGTCGGTTTCAATTGAAATCCTCAATCCGCTTACGCATTACCGATTCATGCTGGTGGACAAAGGCACTTACCGTTGGTTAAACGGTGAAGGCGTCTTCCACAGAGATGTAGTAGACCGAGAAGATTTTCAGATTGTTGCCAAGCCCCACTATCCAGAATGGATCAAGAGCGCGATCTTCTATCAGATCTTTCCTGATCGATTTGCAACCTCTGGTGTTAAGCGAGATCTGCCAGATTGGGCGGTTCCTAAAGAGTGGAATTCGATTCCAACCGGGCGCGGTCCGAATGTGAGCACCGAGTTTTATGGTGGGGACTTTGAAGGGATCCAGCAACACCTTTCGCACTTGGAGGATTTAGGCGTGAACGCCATCTACTTCACTCCTTTCTTTCCAGCGCGAAGTGCTCACCGCTATGACGCATCGAGTTTTGAACATGTAGATCCTCTTCTTGGAGGCGATGAAGCATTTCTTGAATTCTCCAAAGTTGCTCATGAAAAAGGTTTTCGAATCATGGGTGACTTGACCAGCAACCATTGCGGTCTCGGTCACGAATGGATTCAGACTGCACTGAAAAATCCCGATGCGAAGGAGCGAGATTTCTTCTATTGGGACAAGGCAATCCGCCATGGGTACGTGGGTTGGTGGGGAGTGGCCTCTCTTCCTAAGTTGAATTATGCCTCCCCTCTATTGCAGGAGAAGATGTACTCAGGAGCCGATTCGATCGTTAGGAAGTGGCTTAAGCCGCCCTTTAGCAATGATGGCTGGCGTATTGATGTAGGAAACATGACCGGTCGCCATGGTGTTCAGGACTTGAACCAGCAGGTCACACGGGGAATTCGAAATGCCATGGATGAGACCAGTCCTGGCGCCTGGCTCGTCGCTGAAAATGCAGATCACTCGCCATCTGATTTGGACGGCTTCGGGTGGCACGGCACCATGAACTACGTTGGATTTGCTCGGCCCGTGTGGGGTTGGCTCAGCAAGTCGGCGAAATTTGCCAATGATTTCATGGGACTTCCGGCACCAATTCCGACCTTTCCTGGTGAGTCGATGGTCGAGATGATGCGCTCGTTCGCAGCAGGCATCCCATGGCGCTCCCTCACGGCAAGCATGCTTCTACTTGATTCCCACGACACCGCCCGATTTCGAACGGTGACGGGTCGTGATCGTGCCAGGCATATTGCAGGAGTGACGATGTTGCTCTCGTATCCGGGCGTCCCTTCGATTTTCGCTGGCGATGAGATCGGGCTGGAAGGAGAGTGGGGAGAGGATTCCAGGCGGACCATTGATTGGGAACATCCAAAAAAATGGGACCAACAGTTATTTGCCGAGTTCAAGAAACTGATTGCCGTGCGCAAGGAGTCTGACGCATTACGCAATGGTGGGATTCGATGGGTCGACGTTAGACCGAATTCAATTGCATACTTGCGGGAAAGTCAGAAGGAGAGTGTGCTCGTTTTTGTTGCGAGAAGCGCTGGTCGCTATCAACTCAACCTCAAACCCTACGGGTACACCGTTAAGAAAACCCTCTACGGTCCGGAGGCGAGAGCACAATCGATCTCAATTACATCCAAAGGCGCAATCAGCGGAATTTGGAGACTAAAATGAGGAAAGTGGGTTGGTGGCAAGAGGCGGTGTTTTACCAGATTTATCCTAGATCTTTCTATGACAGCAATGGAGATGGCGAGGGTGATCTTCGTGGAATCACTGAGAACCTTGACTATGTTCATGACCTCGGAGTCGATGCCATATGGATGAGTCCCTTCTACAAATCCCCGAACAAGGATGGCGGCTATGACGTAGCCGATCCCCGGGACGCAGACCCTCGCCACGGCAATTTATCCGATGCTAAAGCACTTTTCTCGCGGGCCAAGGAACTCGGTTTGAAAATAATCGTTGACATCATTCCAAATCATTTTTCCAGCGAACACGTATGGTTCAAAGAAGCCTTGGTGGCATCCAAGGACTCGGTAGAACGATCAAGATTTCATTTTCACGATGGAAAGGACCCAAATACCCCGCCAAATAACTGGATTTCCTTGTTCGGCGGTTCGGTTTGGACCCAGGTGGAGGACGGGCAGTGGTATTTGCACCTCTTTGACTCCTCGCAACCGGATTTGAATTGGGAGAACAGTGAGGTCCAGGAAGATTTCGAGAAGACACTTCGTTTCTGGCTTGACCTCGGCGTAGATGGATTTCGAATTGATGTTGCTCACGGTTTGGCCAAGGAAAACTTGTTGCAAGATCACTACGATCCCCAAGGTCTGAGCGATGCATTGCGGCTAGATGTTGAGATGGATTCGGAAGAACGTAGCGCCTTGCTTTCGAGCGTTCCCTTTTTCGACCGTGATGGCGTACACGATGTTTATAGGTCTTGGAGAAAAGTCTTTGATACCTATGATCGCGATATCATGGCTGTTGCTGAGGCGTGGGTTCATCCTCCCGAGCGGGCCATCCGATACGTAAGAAGAGATGAACTCGATCAGGTCTTTAACTTCGATCTTCTTGTTTCCCAATTTGATGACGTAGAACTCTTCAGTTGTATCGAGCGCACCTTGAAATTGATGGACGGTGCCGATGCTTCCCCAACGTGGGCTCTGAGCAATCACGACACACCTCGGTTGGTGACAAGGGTGGGTGCGGAGCAAGCACGCGCCCTTGCCCTTTTCACTTTTGGATTGCCTGGTTCGTGTTACGTGTACCAAGGCCAGGAACTTGGTTTGCCTGATGTCGACCTTGCCGATGCAGATCGCCAGGATCCGGCCTTCATTAGGTCACGCGGGGCGCAGAAGGGCAGAGATGGGGCGCGTGTGCCTCTGCCTTGGATCGGGGATGTGACGCCTTTTGGGTTCACATCTGCAAAGCCATGGTTGCCGATACCTCAAGAATGGGAAGAGTTAACGGTCCAGAGTCAGCGAAGTGACGAGCGGAGTTCGTTGAGCATGTACCACGATGTGCTTGCACTGCGAAAGAGTCTATTTAGCGGAGAGAAAGATTTCTCGTGGACTACAACCCCAGATGGCTCAGGCGTGATTTCATTTAGGAGAGGTACGGTCGAAATAGCGCTCAATACCTCCGATATACCGGTGCGGTTGAAGGCCTCGGGCCGCACGTTGATTGCGTCTAACGGTCCTAGCACTGGGATCGAGGCGGAGGTCGAACTCCCTCCGCGCACCTGTATTTGGCGTGTTTTGTAGGATTTTGCCGAAATATAGAGTTACCAAATCGTTGTAAAGAGTGCCCTATTTACAGTTAGTTGCAGTTGCCATAGAACGTGACGCGCAAGAGACTTCAACATACGCGGGACGCAGATAGGCATTGTTGTCTGGACCGTTAACACCCTCGAAAGGAACTACATGTCAATAAGAAAAAGGGGTTTGCTTGCTACCGTTGGCGTAGCGTCACTTTCGCTTCTTGCAACTTTTGTAACAACAGTTGCGCCTGCGAACGCTGCGACCAATTGCAAAAACGTTATCGGTGCTGGATACCCTCAATTGAAGGGCAAGACCGTAACAATGTTCACGTCGATCCTTGATCCTGAGCTCTCCAAGTACCAGAAGGCTCTGGCTTCGTTTACCGCCTGTACAGGCATCAAGGTAAAGATGGAAGGGTCAAACCAATTTGAAGCGCTGCTTCCTGTGCGCGTAAAAGGCGGCAATGCCCCAGATATCGCGATCATTCCTCAACCCGGACTTCTGGCCCAAATGGTCGCCACCGGCAAAGCAGTCCCTGCACCAGGAAGGACTCTTGCAAACGTGAATAAATACTGGAGCCCAGGTTGGAAGGGCTACGGATCGGTCAAGGGCAAGTTCTACGCATCACCAAACAGCGCCAATATGAAATCGTTGGTCTGGTACTCACCTAAGGAATTTGCCAAGAACAAGTACACCGTTCCAACAACATGGACTGCAATGATGGCTCTAGCCGACAAGATGGCAGCTGCTAAGCAGACCGCTTTCTGCGGCGGCATTGGTTCAGGTGGCGCAACTGGATGGCCCGCAACTGACTGGTTGGAAGAAGTTGTCGTCCGTCAATTCGGCGGCAAAGTGTATGCCGATTGGATCTCTCACAAGGTGAAGTTCTCAGATCCAAAGATCCAAGCTGCCATGAAGACAGTTGAAGGCTGGATGCTCAATCCAAAGTATGTTGGTGACGTCAAAGCAATCGCTACGACGACCTTCCAATCTGCCGGACTTGGTATTCCAAGCGGATCTTGCATGATGCTTCAGCAAGCATCGTTCTACGCTGCTCAATACCCAGCGGGAACATCTGTTAGCAAGAACGGGGATGTTTGGGCCTTCTACCTACCTGGCATCAACTCATCAGTGAAGACTCCAGTTGAAGGCGGCGGAGAATTCTTCGCGGCATTCTCAAAGCGCCCTGAAGTTCAAGAACTTCAGAACTACCTATCAAGTCCTCAGTGGGCAATCAACCGTATTGCCACTGCTGGTCCTGGTGGAGGATGGCTCTCTGCAAACTCTGGAGTTCCTCTATCTGCATACAAGAACCCTCTCGATCAACTCTCGGCTAAGTACCTAGCAGACAAGAAATCAACCTTTGTCTTCGACGCCTCAGACGCAATGCCTGCTGCCGTTGGTGCTGGTACCGAATGGACTCAATTGACCTCATGGTTTGCCGATGGCAAATCCGCGGCAGATGTTGCCAAGGCAATTGATGCTTCCTGGCCTGCTCAGTAACTAGATACGCGTACTTAAGAGGTTGGTGGGGATCCGAGAAATTGGATCCCCACCATCTTCTCGTGCTTGCTATTTTTCGAGTTTCACCGAGTGATTCACGGCTTCGTTGCTAAACTAATGAAAATTTCGATCGGGGGGTGCGATGAATTCCTTTCTTTCGACAAACCTCCCAAAATTTGAACAAGTTCTCATCGCCATAGCGGCATTCTTCGCAATTCTGATGGTTGTCTTTTATCTTGCCGGAAAGGCAAACGGCCGAATGCAACGCCCCATCGCCATTGTGGTACTACTCGGTCCGGCGATGATACTTCTTACGGCGGGACTGATAGTTCCGGCAATTCAGACAGTACTTTTTAGCTTCAAGGACGCAAACTCCGTGAAGTTCATCGGCATACAGAATTATTCCTGGCTTATCGCAAACCCAGACATGCGAAAAGTCTTCTTCAACACACTTCTCTGGATTGTCGTCACCCCCTTTGCGACCACGGCGCTTGGACTCTTTCTTGCGATCATGCTTGATCGAATGAAGCGGGAATCGGTAGCTAAGTCACTCTTGTTTATGCCGATGGCGATCTCATTTGTCGGTGCTTCGGTGATCTGGAAATTTGTCTATGACTACGCCGTGCCGAGTAAGCCACAGACCGGTTTACTCAGTGCGATAGTCCGATCCCTTGGCTTCAGGCCGTCTAACTGGATTTTGACGCAACCTCTCAACACTTTCCTTCTCATGATTATCTTTGTCTGGGTCCAAACTGGCTTTGCCATGGTCATTCTTTCTGCGGCAATCAAGGCAGTCCCAGCGGATATCGTCGAGGCCTCTGCTCTGGATGGAGCTCATGGGTGGAGACTATTTAGGAACATAACCTTTCCGATGGTGCGAAGCACCACGATCGTTGTCTTCGCCACGATGCTCGTCACATCACTAAAACTCTTTGACATCGTTCGAACCATGACGGGCGGAAACTTTGGCACCAGCGTCATTTCGAATGAAATGTACGCCGAAGTATTTGTGCGTTTTGATCAGGGTCGGGGATCAGCGCTGGCAGTGATTCTATTCGTCTTCGTCACGCCAATTTTGATCTACAACATCCGAAACCTCCGCAGAGAACGGAGCATCGCATGAGCACTTTGAAGCTGGCTAACGCCAATCCTGGGCGGAAACTTTTCTCCTCGAAGCTGGCCACCACGGTGGTATGGGCTATTACAATTCTGTGGACCGTACCCACCGTTGGTCTTTTCGCCAGTTCATTCAGAAATAAGCAAGACATCTTCCTTTCAGGTTGGTGGCACATTTTCACAAATCCACACCTCACCTTGAGTAACTATCATGCAGTGATCTTTGGATCGAGTTCATCGACTCTCTCAGACGGAGTCCTTCCATATTTAATGAATTCCATCGTGATTACGATCCCTGCGGTGGTCTTCCCAGTCGTCGTTGCAACGATGGCTGCTTACTGTCTGGCGTGGGTGAAATTCAGAGGCAGCGATGCGCTCTTCTTCTTTATCTTCTGTCTCCAGATCGTCCCGATTCAAATGTCCTTGGTTCCGTTGTTGCAATTGTTCACTGGCGGTGCCCACATCGGCACCATCACGATTATTCCCAAACTAGGCATTGCCGGTCACTTTGCCGGTATCTGGCTACCTCACACGATGTTTGCGCTGCCCCTTGCTATTTATCTATTACACAACTTCATCGCCTCACTTCCGAGAGACCTGATGGAAGCTGCTTATGTTGATGGCGCAAATCATTTCAAAGTTTTCCGGCAGATAGTCCTGCCGCTGTCCGTTCCGGCTATCGCGGCTTTTGCAATCTTTCAGTTCTTGTGGGTTTGGAACGATCTACTTGTGGCGCTTACCTTTGCTTCGGGCACCGAGGAAGTGGCTCCAATTAACGTCAAACTTGCTTCGCTGGTCGGGCAATGGGGATCGGGTTGGGAGACCCTCACTGCCGGCGCCTTCGTCACAATTGCTATTCCCCTTATCGTCTTCTTCTCACTACAACGCTTCTTTGTCCGAGGGCTGCTCGCGGGCTCTGTTAAATAACTACTCTCAGAAACGATAGGTACTTCCCGTGTCCCACTTAAGCCCATCAACACTGGCCACCATCGGCGCATTAGCACCTCGCATCCCCCTTGATTTTCGAATGGGGACGGCAACTTCTGCTTGGCAGATCGAAGGTTCAAGTCAGATAAGAGGCAGGTCGATTTGGGAGGATTTTGCAGCCGTACCGGGAAATATCCGCGATGGATCAATGGCCGACCCGGCATGCGATCACGTCAATCGCTGGGAAACAGATTTGGACCTGCTTGCCTGGTTAGGTGTTGATTCATACCGGTTTTCGGTGAGTTGGCCACGAGTGCTCCCAAGCGGCACTGGAAAGATTGATGCAACCGGACTTGGATTTTATGATCGACTCATCGATGGGCTTTTACTTCGCAACATCGAACCCGTTGTCACTATCTACCACTGGGATCTGCCTTCTGCACTGGAGGCAAGGGGCGGCTGGCTCTGGGATGGAATCGGAGATTCTCTAGCCGAATACACCCAAGTCCTTGCAGAGAAATTTGCAGATCGCATCTCCATGTGGGCCACGCTCAACGAACCGTGGTGTTCGGCATTTTTGGGATACGCCGACAAATTCATGGCACCGGGCAAGGGCGATCCCTCCGCGGGATTCGAGGCCGCATACCGTTTACTAGTCGGTCATGCAAAATCCGTCGAAGTACTTCGTCACTACAACGCGAAAAACGTTGGCGTAGTCCTCAACCTCACAACCTTCATCGCCGAAGATGAGGCGGCGCAAGCACCTGCCTTACACATGGATGGCATCATGAATCGCCTCTGGCTCGATCCTCTTGCTGGGCGCGGAATTCCTTTAGACATCATTGAAAACACAAGGCACATAACGGATTGGTCCTTCGTGAATGACACTGAGTTGGATCTGATCGCGGCTCCTATTGACTGGTTGGGAATTAACTATTACAACCCACAACGCATAGCCTCAGTAACCCAAGGTGGGGCGCTCGGCGTTGGCAATGGTCAAAGACCGGATGCATTTCCGGGAACGCCTCCCATTTCATTTGCTCCTAGGGGGCCACTTACCGAGATGGGCTGGGAGATGGATCCCGCAAGTTTGATTACTACTCTCACAAAAACGCAGGAGAGATTGCCCAATGTTCCCTTGTACATCACCGAAAATGGCGGCGCCTTTCCTGATCCCGTAGTGAATGGGGCCATCGACGATCAAGATCGTGTGGACTACTACGCAAGCCATGTGGAGTCCGCCCTTACTGCACGCGAGAGTGGAGTTGACCTCCGTGGTTACTTCGCATGGTCGTTGCTTGATAATTTAGAGTGGGCAGAGGGATGGACCAAGCGCTTTGGTCTGTTTCACGTGGACAACGTGACGCAGAAGCGCACTGCAAAAACGAGTGCACATTTCTTTCGCGAACTAATTGCCCGCCGGCCGAAGGCTTGAATTTAGCCAGAATTTCATTGGCTGGTCAAGGTATTTCGCCCAAGACCTTTCGTTGTGGCCAGACCTCTTATACACGCGAGTTATGAAGTCTTCACCTTCGCGCCAACCTGCTCGGAGCATCTTCTTGTCTGCATAATCTTGGAAGTCCCCATAGTGCGCATCGTGCCCTCTTGTCCCGCGACTCATCCAAATCCTATGTTGGCCCGGTCTTGGAAGAGAATCGAGCATTGCTTCTACTAGGGGAATCTCCCCCGCAGTCCAGTGTGTCGACAGTGCCAATGCCGTCGTGAAGAAATCTGGGCGTTTGGAGATGGCATACAACGATGCCAGTCCGCCCAAACTCGAGCCAATCACTGCCTTGTCCAGGTGAGAAATGTCCAGTTTGAGTGTCTGGCAAATAGCTGGAGCGATCATATTGGTGATTTGCTCGAGGTAATTGTTACCTTGCAAATTCTCAAGGGAGATTTCATCGTTGGCTTGGTAAGCGGGGACCCCATTTTGGAATGGATCTTGTGGGGCAAGGTCGAGGATTCGCCCCCATGGATTTGCCTGGCTCCGACTGTGAAAAACACCAATGATGGCCGGGGGAATAATCCCCATTGCCTTGCTGACACGCATCGCGGATTGAGCCATTCGCCACGTTGCACGGTGAGTGGACGTAGCGGGGTCAAAAATATTCTGGCCGTCATGTGCAATAAGCAGGTGCTTTGTGGGCCGATCTGGAGTCCAGTAATCAACAAGGCGTCCGTCGAAATCTACTCGATTGATGAGTCCAGTAACTCCACGGATTTGATAGCTCTTTATCGGCCTCATGATGGTTGAATCATGCCATGAGTACGAGAAGCATCTTCTGGTTTAGACGCGATCTGCGACTTCGGGATAACCCAGCCCTCCTGGCAGCTATCGCTGAATCTGACGAAGTGATTCCGCTATTTATAATCGATCCGCAGCTCGCCATTCGTGCAGGAGAGTTCCGACGTGCTTATTTGGCGCAGTCGTTGCGCGCCCTGGATACATCCCTGGAAGGCCGCCTGCATGTGATTTCTGGAGAGCCAGTTGGCGTACTCAAAAAGTTGATTAAGAAATACAACGCGACATCTGTTCACGTTTCCTCTGAGTTTGCGCCCTACGGAGTAGCGCGGGATGAAAAGGTAGAAGGTTCAGGTATCGTTCTAACAAGAACTGGAAGCGGGTACGCCATTTCCCCGGGTCAGGTGCTCAAGGCAGACGGGAGTGCCTACCGAATTTTCACCCCATTTTTCAAAGCTTGGAGTGCGCACGGCTGGCGTGGGCCTGTTGAGGCGCCTGGGGCATTTAATTCACCAAGGCCCGATTCTAAATATCGTCAGATCCCTGACTGGGCAGTTCCCGTAGGCACACAGTTGCAGTCTGCTGGAGAGGAAGCCGCGATTAAACGGTGGAGAGATTTTCGAGAAAGCGCATTAGAAGAATACGACCAACATCGCGACTACGCGGCCATCAATGGTACGAGTCGCTTGAGCCCGCATTTGCGGTGGGGAGAAATTCATCCACGCACGATATTGGCCGGACTAAGTAACACCCAAGCGCATCAAGTTTTCAGAAAGGAGATCGCGTGGCGAGAATTTTATGCAGACGTTCTTCACCATCATCCTCACACGAGTCGGGATTACTACCTGTCGCACTTTGCGAAAATGCAATATGACCCACCCGGCGAAGAATTTCAAGCCTGGTGCGATGGAAGAACGGGTTACCCTTTCGTGGACGCCGCAATGCGTCAGTTGGTTAAAGAAGGATGGATGCACAATCGCGGACGGATGGTGGTTGCCTCGTTTCTCGTGAAGGATCTGCACATCGAATGGCAGCACGGAGCGAACTTCTTTATGAAATATCTTATCGACAGTGACGTAGCTTCAAACTCGCACGGCTGGCAGTGGACCGCGGGTTGTGGAACCGACGCATCCCCATACTTTCGTGTTTTTAATCCGATCCAGCAAGGAAAACGTTTCGATCCCGAAGGTGTTTACATTCGAAAATACGTGCCAGAACTTAGGCATCTGACACCGAATCAGATCCACGAGCCGTGGCTACACCCACACGAGGGCTACCCGAACCCGATAGTGGACCATGCGGTCGAGCGGCTCGAATCACTCTCGCGACTACAGCGGTTGAAGGACTTCAGGCAAGAAAGTTAGTGAACTGCCATGGATCTGAATGGTCGTAGACTCGACCATTCCAAGGACCGTAGAGATCGTTGCGGTACTTCAAAGGATCCCAGTCAGCAGCCATTGAGTGAAAGCCGCCCCAATACCTTTCTGCGAAGTCCAGAACTTCCTTCCAAGGAAGGTCATCAGGGACGAGCAAGCCGCGGTCGGGATTGGCCATTGCCCAGGCAACAGCGGCGTAAACGGCACTGGCGACCTGCACGGTGGTTGCCGACTGATGTGGAATGAGTTTGCGAGCATCATGAATGGAGAGCAGGGATCCCGTCCACCATGCCTTGTACGGGTGACCAAGGAGCAGTACCCCAAGGCGATCCTCACCGTCGATGATTTCGTCGTTCATAATTCGTTGATTTTTCTGTAGGTCCCACTGGCGCATTTCGAGCTCGTGCATGGAGGCGATAGCGGCGTCAGATGGGCAATATGCGTAGTGAACAGTGGGGCGGTAAACGGCTTTATCGCCATCCCAGACCGTGAGGTGATCCGAGATCGTGAACGCCTCTCCGTGACGCACAAGCAGCCCCGTGGTCTCTGAGTTTGGTACCCACGATCGGACCCAAGTGGTGGCACCAGGTTGGGCTATGGCAATCTGATTCTCTGGCCCGCCGTCGTGCATGTAGGCGTTTTTTGGAAGAGTCTTCTCATGCGTACCCCAACCCAATTCGGCTGGTGCGATACCTTCTTCATAGAAGCCCTCAACACTCCAGGTATTGACGAACTCCCCAATAAGTTTTGGTCTATCGGCAACTTGAGTATCACGCTCGGCGATGTGAATTACTTTTACGCCAAGACTCATGGCAAGTACTGGAAAGTTTTCTTCGTTGAGTGCCTTTTCTACTCCTGCAGGGGCGATCCCGTCTTTCAACGCTTGGGTCGCAATATCAACAAGGCCACGCTTGACTAGGTGAGAAACCAATCCCGGATTTGCGCCATGCTCGACAATTGCTGTCGGACCAGTCTTGTTCCATGTCGCTTTCATCTCGCGAATTCGCATGTGTCTGACGTAGAGCGTTCTGGACTGCACGCTTCGCTCTGGGCCGCCAGAATATGGTTCCCATTCTTCAAGAGAAGTGTTGAGATAAATCACGCCGTGATCGTGAGCCCATCCGATCATTTCATTGGCGTCGATGTTCCAGGCAAGGTCGAGAAGGAAGTCGCCAACAGACAGGAAGCGACTCAAAAATTCATCTAGATTGGCGCGAGTTAGTTCGTCTTGGACATATGTCGCGCCTTGATCGATAGCGCCTTGAACTCGTGATCTGTTGTCGCGTTTATCCACGATCGTCATCTGTTTTGCTTCCACTAGGTGTTGGATAAGCAGTGGAATTGCGCATTGGGCAACTGAGCCGGCGCCGAGAACCAGAATTCGATTATGAAAGGTTGCGGACAATTAGACCTCTTCTGCGAGCATGTGAGTTGGGCGCTACGCGTGACAAATTATAGGCTAAAAAATTTGAGCCGAAATCGCCGGCTCCGACCAGACGCCGACTCCCTCGCGTTTTGCTTGGTACATGGCGTTATCGGCTCGGCGAAGAAGATTGGAGGCGCCATCGTTGCCCACGTGCCCCACGCTCACGCCGACTCGAATCTCTCGACCGGATATGGAGAAGGGATAGCTCAATGTCGCTTTGAGTGCCAGTGCCACCTCCAAGGTGGCCTCATAGTCGCCACGAATGATTGCGCCGAATTCATCCCCGCCGAGGCGGGCAAGGAGCGAGCCTTGCGGCAGTGCGCGCGTGAAGCGAGTCGACACTTGCTTGAGAAGTTGGTCTCCCACCTCGTGTCCAAATTGATCATTGATGGGCTTGAAACCATCGAGGTCCAGAAGAAGTAGCGCCCCGTCTGTCATTTTCATCAGCTCTTCGAGTTCGGCAATGAATCTTCGACGATTAGGAAGACCAGTGAGTTCGTCCGTTCGCGCTAGTAATCTCTCTTCTCCAATCGTGCGTGATTGGCGTAGGGCAATCGTCATGCGAACGAATGCAAGAAGCAAGGTGGCGACGGTCGGAATCAAAATGAAGTTAGGGAGATAACCAGGGCGAAGGGAAGTAATTGCGAGAAGTGTCGCGCTGAGCATGACGGATAGAGCGATAAAGATGGGATGGATTGAGTCACTTGTTTCTCGGTCCGAACCGTGATGCCAGAACCCTTCTGCAATGAGAGCAAATCCAAGCAACCATCCGTCATCGCTGAGAGCGCCAAAGGAATATTGGCGATGAACCGTTAGCCAGAGAAATAGAAAGTCGGATGCCGCATAGACGATGACTCCGAGGCACACTAGAAGATTTCTTCGTGCGAAGGGAGAAATGACGACAAGAGAGAACACAAGGGCGACGAGAACAAGGTCGGCAATCGGAAAGAGTACAGCGAAGAAAGTTTTAGAAGCATCGCCATCAAATCTCGGAAGAATGGGAGAGATGAAAAAAGCGGTACCAAGGGCGCTCAACCCGATTCCCAGAATGGTCGCATCTAGGATTTCCACTGAACCTAAGGCGCGCCTAGATTTGAAAGCTCGGGTCAGCCCGATGAATGCGAACGGATAGAAGAGCAGATAGCACGTGTTAATGATGGATGAACTTATATGGGGATCGGGGTAGAACTGGTTGTACGAGGAGAGCAGCGCACCGCAGGTCCACATGATTATTGCCGATAGGATCGCATACTTGGCTTTGCGGTCGTTGTATCGTGGCGAAAGAATGATAGATATGGCCGCAACGAGGGCGATCAGGTTGTAGAGAATGAGGTCGAGAATGAACTGCGGTTGGGGAAAGAGCAACTTCGTAAGAAAATGAAGGGCAAGCAAAATTGGCGCTAAAAACCTAGTTGGCCCCACTCACCTGAAGGTAAGGCAGGAGCATCAGGTGAATATATAGGGAAAGCCATAGCCCCTAAATAATTCGGAGAACTATGGCTTTCCTACATTCCTAAGGTTTTAGAGCCCCTTTTGGCAGATGAGGTTACGAAGCGATAGCGCCTGTGCAACTCCGGCCTTGGCTTGAGTCACAGATGAGACCGTGGCACCACGCTGAGCCTGCATCGTGGTGATCGTGCTTCCGATTTTGCGGAGAGAGGTGCTTGCCGCGGTATTTGAAGCAATCGCAGAATTGAGCGAGCGGATTGCCGTCGTATAGGTCGAAATCGCAGTCGCGTAGGTCGATGGATTCGGCTTTGCCAAAAGTGCGGCTTTGGCCGCCGTAAAGTCCGTGACCTTAGCTCTCCAAATCACATTCTTGGCATCAAGGGCGTCTGCCTTGATGGCGGAATCGGCTGCCTTGGCCTGCTCTGCGACAATTTTCGCATCTAGGTCGGCTAGAGCCGCAGGTAATCCCCCAGCGAGGGATTTGTATCCGGCGTTCAACTTTGTGTAGGTGGTGTTCGACTTAATGCAGTCCATCGAGACCCAGGTGTACTTCTTCTTATTGACGATCGGGTTCTTGGTGCACTTGTAAACGGTGCCACTGACCTTGATCGTCTTGTTCGGCTTAGGGCATAAGACGCCGTTGCTGATTTTTGCCGCTGCCTTCGTTCTGGCTTCGGCGGGTGCAACTGCGACAAAGGCTCCAGCCACCATGAGGGCCAGGACGGACGTGGTAATCACTTTGCGAAACATGTAAACCTCCAAGGAATATGTTCAAATACTAGCCACCGATATCGCTCCACTGGGTCCCAGAAAGGGCAATTAGGTCCTATTCACCGAGAATACACAGATAAAGAGGCTCATTTCTACCTCTGCCTGACTCGAACGTTCATGCCGACCTTGCGAACTAGAGGGCGCGGTGCAAAGCGGGCCAAGGAAGAGACGATTGCGTACTGCCAACCTGGAACAGAGATTGCTTTGCCAGAGCGGGCATCAGACCATGCCTTTGTCACGACGTCGTCGGCATCCAGCCACATAAATTTGGGAAGAGCCTCCATCCTCATTTTTCCGCGTTGGTGAAATTCCGTGTGTGTGAATCCAGGGCAGAGCGCGAGGACGTTCACTTCTGTAGCGCGAAGTTCGGTATGTAGCGATTCGCTAAGAACCGTGAGGTAGGACTTGGCGGCACTATAGGTTCCACCTGCAATCCAGCCGGCCACCGATGAGACATTGATGATGATCCCAGAATTTCGCTCTTTCATAATTGGAAGTGCAGAATGCATCAGGCGCATGGGGGCTCGGACTAAAACATCCAGGAGCTGCTGCTCTGCATCTATGTGACTCTTTTGAAAACTCTCCCTCAATCCAAAGCCCGCGTTATTGATTAATACATCAATTGGTCTTTGCGGATCAGAGACACGTCCTTCCACCGACTTACAACCCAACTCGGTGGAAAGATCGGCAACCAAGATTTCACATACAGTGCCGAACTCGGTTTTCAATTCTTCGGCGGCTTCTTTGAGGCGATTCTCGTCTCGCGCCACAAGTACCAGGTCATATCCTTCACGCCCGAGGAGTTTGGCAAAACGCCTGCCGATTCCAGCACTTGCCCCTGTGATCACCGCGGTCTTGGCCATAGAATGAATTATGGTACTCGCAGTTGATCTGGGACAGTCGGGCACCAGAATTCGTTGGCCAGAGGGCCACTTTGAATCCGCCCGCGCCAAACGAGCAAATGAATCCTCTTTGGAGGCGCTCCGAGATGTATTTGAAGAGGTGGTGGAATTTCATGATGGCCCACTCCGAAGTGACCTTGTCGCTCTTTCCTTAACGGCACTTTATGGGAATGTGCCAGTTCCTGATTCATTTGGTGCCTTGGCCAGCGAGTTTTTTTCGGCTAAGGATGTTGCAGTTATAGATGACGGCCTTGCTGGGTTAATTGGGGCGTTGGGTACGGCAGACGGCGTGAGTCTCTCAGTTGGCAGTGGCGTTGTAGCCGTTGCCGGGCATAGGGGAATGTTCTCGCACGCCGATGGGCTGGGGCATGTGTTTGGCGATATCGGTGGGGGATATTGGCTGGGCCGACTCGCATTGGAGCGGGCTCTGGCTACCCGGCAGGGGCGCGATGAAGATGTGGAGTTGCTTGCTTTTCTCAAAGACGAAATCGATGCATTCGATCAAATGCAAAGTAATGTGGCACAAGAGGCACACATGCTCTGTATCTCTACTGCTAGAAAAGTCCTCGAAGGTGCGGAGAGTGAAATTACCGGAGCTCTGAAGATTCGAAACGAGGGTGCCCGGGGCTTAGCAAAGACTGTGAGAGCGGCTTGGCTGAGGGCCGGGGGATCACAGGAGGAAAGTCTTTCGTTGGCCTTGCTTGGCGGCCTGAGCAGAAATCGTGGCTACGAAGAAGCGATCACTAATGGCGTCCTGCAACTCATGCCGTCAGTGCAATTCTCACCGGTTCGAGGAAATCATCTTGACGGGGCAATCATGATCGCCAACACCATGAAAAAGGATGTGCTTCCTTTACTTCGATGGTGGCACAAATCTTAATTCGCCAGGTGCGCCTTGGGGAACCACCGGCGCATTGGGAGCCACTGGACTGAGGCGCAGATAAGGCTGGCCTTGCTCGGGACGCAGATCTACTTCATTCCTATTTGGCCACATGGACATTGCGCGCTCTGCTTGCGCCGTGATCGTCAGCGATGGATTGACTCCTAGATTTGCAGTAAGGGTTGAGCCATCCACGATGTGCATACTTGGGTAATTCCAGACGCGATGGTATGCATCAATCACGCCTTTCTCGGGGCAATCACCGATAACAGCACCGCCAACAAAGTGCGCGGTAAATGGCGCGTTTATCAGATCGCCAAGATGTCCACCCGCGATTCCTTTGTACTTGGCAGCGATCAGGCGGGCAGTCTGGTTGGCTGCAGGTATCCACGTGGCGTTGGGGTGGTCCGAGCTATTCTTCGACGTCAGATGCCATCCCAAGATTGCGCGCGTGGGTCGCACCTTTATCCAAGAATCAACGCTCTGCATGACTAGGGCGATGACAGTCCTCTGGCTCCATCTTCGAACATTGAGCACCTTGGGAAGAAGTGATGGATCACTCAGGACTTTTCGCAGCCATTGCTTCCGCCTTGCTTTGGATGTGGTTCCATCTGTCATGATCGTCTGTAGAAGGCCCATGAAATTGCTGCCTTTTCCATATCTAACAGGCTCTATGTGGGTATCTTCGTCGGGGAAGAATGAGGAAGTTATTGCTGAGCCACGGCTAAAATCAATATCGGCGTTGGGCATCGTTGCACCCACTAGGGATTCGCTATTGGTGCGAGAGTAGTCGCCCAGACAATCCGAAAGCTTGGGCAGGGTGCGGTCGTCTTTCATTCGATGGAGTAATTTTTGCGTGTTATACGTGCCTGCTGCAATCACCACATCTTTCGCAGAGAATACTTCCCCCGTAATTGGACGTGGTCCTGTCTTGGTCGTGCGGATAATCCAGCCGCCGCCTGGTACTTGCTCGATCTTCGTCACTGTGGTTAGAGGAAATACTCTGGCTCCTGCTTTTTCTGCCAAGCCAAGGTAGTTTTTTGGCAGAGTATTTTTTGCATTATTGCGACAGCCTGTCATGCACGCGCCACATTGGATGCAACCATTTCGTTCCGGCCCGACGCCCCCAAAATATGGATCAGCAACAGTTGCATCCGTTCCGTTTCCGAAATAGATCCCTAGAGGCGCCATTTGAAAGGTCTTGCCAACTCCCATGGCGATGGCCGCTTCTTTCATTGCTTGATCACTGGGAGAGAAATAAGGATTTTCGGTAACGCCGAGCATCCGCTTTGCCTGCTCGTAAAAAGGGGTGAGTTCGCTCTTCCAATCGGTGATGTGTGACCAGAGCGGATCACGAAAGTACTTCTCTCCTGGTTGGTACAACGTGTTGGCATAGATCAGCGAGCCGCCACCGACTCCGGCACCAGCAAGGATGATCGCGTCGGGTAGGTAGTGGATCCGTTGCACACCTAAAAGACCCAACCGCGGCATAAAAAGAAATTTTCGAAGCCGCCATGAGGTTTTCGGAAAATCTGAATCCGCAAACCTGCGTCCGGCTTCTAAGACGGCAACCTTGTAACCTTTTTCGGTCAGCCGTAGCCCCGCCACAGAGCCGCCAAAACCAGAGCCGACAATGACTACATCAAAGTCGTTCTTCATTGTGGTCTAAATCTCTATGCCGCTTGCATCTTCTTCACGGATGGTCCAACTGGTCCCGTAAGACTCAAGTAGATCAAGGAATGGCTTTGGCTCAAACCATTCCGGACCATTAACACCTGATGGCTCCCAGATACCTTTGTGGATCAATTCCATTGCAACTAATGGGTTCACCGCGGTCTGCCACACGACGGCTTGGTCTCCGTATTCCCTCATAGACCATTCATTGTCGATGACGTTGTAGATGTAGCAGGCATATGGCTCACCCTCTTTATTCAGACCTTTCACGAGCGCGCCTGCGCATGTCTTGCCTTTCATGCGCTCGCCCAGTGTCGCAGGGTCAGGCAAAGATGCCGCGAGCAGATCCCGAGGAGATACCGAGACACCTTGGACCTCAACATTTTCTTTACGGTCCATGCCGAGCATATGAATAGTCTTCAAAGTCGTTATGAACTCAGCACCTAAGCCGTATTTGAAGTTGACCTTTTTGGCATCCACTTTCTGTGGAATGAGAACAACTTCCTCGTGCTCAACGTTGACGCATTCGACAGGTCCGATTCCTTCAGGGAAATCGAAAGTTTCTATTTCGCTAAATGGCTCGGTTGTAAACCAACCGCGACCGTCTTCCCAGACCAGTGGCGGATTGAGGCATTCTTCGATTGTTGTCCAGATGGAAAAGGACGGGGCAAAATCATGACCCTCGACGGTCAGGTTTGATCCGTCCAGAACGGTGATGGAATCAATTCGACTAAAGAGATGATCCGAGGCATAACGCGCAAAGACATCGCTCATCCCGGGTTCGATGCCCATTCCGACGAGTGCGTAGATGCCGCGCTCGCTCCAGTTCCAGTCGCGTGCAAACTGCTCATCACCCAACTTCACTCCAGTTTCGGTGTTTGGATAATGAGGGTGCGGCCTGGATAGGGACATGGCCATGTCGATGTAGTTGGTGTTCTCGATCTCACAAGCCAAGAAGATCGGCATGACAAATCGCGGATCTACGGCATTGATGACCACGTCAGGATCGGCCTTGCGGATCAGTTCGCGGATATCTTCAAGCTCGGCTGCGTTTACTTGGGCGGCGGAGAAGCGAGAGTCCTTAACCCTGGCCACTGCTTCTTCGGCCCTGGCCAAAGTGCGATCCGCGATCACCATGGAACTGATAAATGACCTTCGGGAAGCGATATTTGCTATTGCCCTGCCAACGCCGCCTGCGCCTATAACTAGCGCTTTCATTGAACGGCCTTTCATTGATGTAACTATTGATCGTAATTAGAAGACCAATGCTAGCCAAAGTCCTTTAATCTGCCAATATTGCGCATGAAAGGTCCTCGTAGCTCAGTGGATAGAGCAACCGCCTCCTAAGCGGTAGGTCGCCGGTCCGACTCCGGCCGAGGACACTCTATTTTTGGATTGCTTTTTACGGCGCAAGGGATCCAATTGAAAGCACATAGATACCATCTCTTCGCACATAATTTGGCCCGGTAGCAGTGAGCACCGCCATGAATTGTGGTTCTCCGCACGCTGAGATATCCAATTTATTCTTGAACTTTTGCAGATTTGAAGCAGCTTGTTCAATATGGCTTTGGCCAAGTTTAATCTCAATTGCCGCCCACTGATTATCCGCGTTTTCCAATATGGCATCTACCTCAATTCCAGTTTCATCTCGATATTGCATTACATTTCCTGAGAAAGCTTGCATGTATACACGCAGGTCACGGATAGCTAGGTTTTCAAACAAGAATCCAAGAAATTGGATTTCACCACCAAGAAGTTTGGATGGTGACACGCTCAATGCAGCTGCAGCAATCGCAGGATCAACAAAATATCGAGTTGAACTTGCACTAACGCGATCACGAGATCTAAGTCTGGGAGTCCAAGGTAGATTGTTTTCTGTCACCATAACGCGATCTAGCGAATCTAGATATCCTGCAACAATTTTTCGATCTAATGGAGTACCATCTTCAGCTGCATCCCTTGCAATAACAGAGTTTGACGCTTTAGTTCCAACATTGCGCGCGAGGGAATGTAGCACCCTTTGAACTTTGTTTTTGTTGTAGTTTTTTCCACTCACACGCTGTAAATCAATATTTGCAATTTCATCTAAGTAGGATTTCATTGATTTTCTTGCGGTGTTCACATCCATCACTTGTTGATTTGGCCATCCACCTACGCAAATTCGATTCACAATATCTTGAATCTTTAACCCTGGGTCTACGCTTAGCGGTTGTTGACCTTCAAAGAGTGACTGAAGCGATACAGCGCCGGAACTGTGATTTGTTTCCAAGAGTGTCATTGGACGCATTTTCAACCGTGCCACTCGTCCTGCGCCGGAGTCCCGAATCCCATCATCTTTTGGGATTGAAGAACCGGTTAGAATGAATTCACCTGTTCTTTGCCTGGTATCGACTGCAACTTTTACCCAATTCCAAAGGTGTGGGGCTAATTGCCACTCATCTATCAGAATCGGTGGCTCTCCAATGAGAAGCAGATTGGGCGATACGTCAGCCAACTCTCTGGCCTGCGGATCTGTATCAAGTCTGATGACTGTTTTTGCGAGTTGCTTCGCTGTCTCAGTTTTTCCGACTGCCTTAGGTCCTTCGATGACGACAAAGCCCGCGAATGCCAGCATCTCTCTTAACTGCGCATCAACGATGCGTACCGTATAGGTCATTTTTGCCTCATTCCTAGGCTCAGGTAAGTAGAATACCCCAACTTTCCGGTCTTTTACACCCCAACTTTCCGGACGACTTAGGCCTTGAAGTCCTATCAAGGGGCTTCAATACGTTTGCGCAAGTGAGAATAAGGAGATTAAGGCGAAAATCAGCAAGACGGTCCTGTCGAGATACACATTACGCAGCAAAAAGGATCTAATTGAGATTATCGGTGTCTAGAATCTTGAACCATGTCTGTCCAGAGTTAGTGGATTTAAATACAAAACCGACTTGATGCGATTTGTCGTCTGTGTAGTGACCTGCCGCATACCAAGTACCGTCTGAAGAAATGGCCAAGCGCGTGACTCGCGTTGAATGACCAGTCAAGGAAGGCAGCGAACCTGCTGGTGTTAGAGATTGCCCATTGGAACTGAATTTCGTAATTGTTCCGAACCCGTCCGCAATGAGTCCAGTGGTTCCAGTTTTATCACCTGAATCATAAGTAATTCCGCGAAGCGGAAGGAGGCCATTCAATTTTATCCATGTTGCGCCGCCGTCTGACGTAGAAATAGTATTCCCATCGAAGGTAATTCCAATTGCGTTAAGGGGATTGTTCTCTGAAAATTCGATGTTGGAAAATCCACTGCTGAGTGAATCTATGCGTACCCACGTTGCGCCGCCATCAACTGTTTTGAGGATTCCCAAGCCTGGTCCGAAAGTAGATCCAGTTGAGCTTCTCTGTCTACCCAAAGTTGCCACGGTTACGATCTTGTCATCGTTGGGATCAATGACGATGGCTTGAACGCCAATGTCAGCTGGTGCACCTGTTGGCAATTCGCTCCAGGTCAAACCGCCATTTGTAGTCTTGTAAATCACGCCTTTCTTCACATAGACCGTGTTACCACCGTCCAGGCTCCGACCATTTGTCGTAGTGCCGGCATACATAACTTGTGAATTTTGATGTGAGATAGCTAAGCCATCATGTACATAAACACCGATACCATCTTGAGTCAGAATCTGCTTCCAGTTTTTGCCACCATCTTTAGATTCATATAGACCAGCATTTTCTGAAAAGTAATCTTTGATGGTGCCAGGTTCGCTGGCCCTTGAGACCACTAGGTGATTGGAATCTCGCGAATCCATAACCAATGTTGAGAATTCTGTATGGCAAGGTTTCTTCCTGTCAGAGGCGAGTGGGTAGCCGATCAACCCCGATGAAGAGATCTTCCATGTCGCACCAGCATCGGAAGAAATGTAAAAACCTTTGTATTCAATTCCGATACCTAGCCGATTGGGATCCTTCGGATCTACAAAGAAAGTCTTCTGAGAACGGAATCCTTGGTTTCCATCCGAGCTCTTACATTCCATGGGCTGCGCGGTTCCGCCATTGTTGCTGATGGATCGCACTACACCGAAGGCGCCCGCATCGACTAACACCGTCCCAGGTTTGGTCTTTGCCTCTGAGACAGGAGGGGAAGTCGGTCCTAAATTGTTCTGTTTGTCTATCCGAGATCCTTTATCCCACAGGCGTAATTTGCCTTTTGCTAAGCATGTGAAGATCTTGCCGTTATAGGCCTGCTTTGCATTCGACTTTGGGCAAGGGCCGTCGGCTTTCGGATTGGCTGCCTGCGAAATTGGCATGGAGAGTAGAAAAAAATGGCAGTAAGAGTCATGATTCTTTTCATGAGCATAGGCTATTCGCAGAATGCGAGTTCGTACACAGTGGCTATCCTTGATCAGGACAAGATTTGTGCGGCCAGAGTAATGAAAACTAGTGTGTGAGCGTAAATCGCTTCAATGATTTGGGAGCCCACCAGTTTTTTTCACCAAAGAGGCGCATTAATGCCGGGACTAGAAATGCACGAATCAGCGTGGCATCAAGCAGAACTGCGAATGCCACTCCAAATCCCATTGACTTTATGGGTGTGACTCCACTGGTAATAAATGCTGCGAAAACAACTGCAAGGAGCATCGCGGCAGCTGTAATAATTCTGGCAGACTTTTGTAGACCCGTTGCTACCGATTCCATGTTTGATTTACCAGCAAAGTGCTCTTCGCGAATGCGAGAAAGTAAGAAGATTTCATAGTCCATCGAAAGTCCGAATACGACCACTGCAACCAGGATCGTAGTACCGGTATCAAGCGTTCCTGTTTGTGTGAAATCTCCTACTAGCCATTTCAAGTGGCCATCGATAAATACCCAACTCAAAATACCCAACGTCGCGGCCAGGGAAAGTCCGTTAAGGATTACTGCCTTGATCGGAAGAATAATTGAACCAGTAAAGATAAAAATTAGAATAAGAACGCTCAGTGCGATCCAACCCAGTGCCCAAGGAAGTGTATGTGCAATTCCATCCTGCGTGTCCGTGAAATCGGCGGCTGCACCGCCAATCAGAGTTCCGGACGGGGCATGAATCTTGCGAATGGCGTGAATGAGTTTTTCTGCTTGAGTTGTTCGAGAAGGCATTGCCTGAACTGCCGAAATTCGTAAATCAGTTCCATTGCTCTGTGCGGGATTGACATGGACAATTCCGCTAACTCCACTGACTAGTTTTATGTAAGTAGCCACCTCCGCAGTCTTTTGGGTACCTCCGGGAATAATGATTTCTATCGGACTCCCTTCCTGTCCAGGGAAGCGATCTGCAATTACTTGCGCAGCGATAGCCGCTCTATTCGACTTGGGAAGAGCTCTCGAATCTGTTTGGCCAAATGCGATATTTTTAATCGGAGCAGCGATGATTGTTAAAATCAGTAAAGAAATCACCACAACAGGGATTGGGCGGCGCATAACCAACCGTGCAGTGGCTGCCCAACGACCATCTGATTTAGGGATGATAGCGCTCTTACGCACGACGCCCTTATCTACCTTATTTCCGATTATTGCAAGTATGGCAGGAAGGGGGATTAGCGCTCCTGCTACTGCGAGGGTTACAACCGATATTCCGGCGTATCCAAAAGATTTAAGAAAACTCAAAGGGAAAAATATCAATGAACTTAAGGTGACAAATACTGTGAGCCCAGAGTAGAACACAGTTTTCCCGGCAGTTAAAACGGTTGTCACAACTGAATCTTCAACACTCTTACCAGAGTGGAGTTCCTCGCGGAAGCGATTAACGATAAGCAATGCGTAATCAATTCCCAGTCCAAGCCCTAATCCCGTGATCAAATTAAGCGCAAAAATACTTACATTGGTGAAAAGGGTAAAGAGGAAGATCAGAAAGAATGCGCCCAGGATGGCGCTGACTCCCACGACAAGTGGCATAGTTGAGGCAACCAATGCACCAAAAACAAAAGCTAAAAGGATGAATGTCAGTGGAATTGAAATTGCCTCGGCAATAGCCAGATCTTTAGAAATTTTTGAGTTGATTGCGTTTCCAATCACCCCAGCACCCGATGTATACACGGTGAGGGATTCGAATTTTCCATCGAATTTACTCTGAATATTTTTACCTACTTGACTCATGCTGGAAAAATCCGTTTTAGATGTGTAGACAAAGAGAAAGGCAGCCTTGCCATCGCGGGACATCAGCGAAGGTGCGTTGCCAGTCGACCAGTAGGAGAGGGTCTGTGAAACACCCGGCACAGCTCTGACTTGGGTCTCCAAGCGAGCGGCGGATGCTGCAACGGCTGGATCACTCACTTTGGTAGAACCTGCGTCCACGACGAGGACAATTCCAGGATCCTTCACGTGGAAGTGTGTCGTCAGGTAGTTAGCGGCCCTTACAGACTCGCTTTTTGGATCTGAATACCCGCCACCGTCGAGTTTGCTAAAGGCCAATGAGCCGATTCCTCCCGCAGCAAAGACAACGAGCAGGAAAATGATGAGGGTCGATTTGCGGCGACGTACCACTGTGCGTGCGAGGGCGTTGAACACGAATATCTCCATATCTGAACGATGTGCAGATTATTCTCCGAGGAATTGAACATTGTCAAGATTGGGGAGATGATTCTCGTATGTCATTGCTCAAACCCCGTGGTACCTACCATCACGGCAACCTCGAGGCGGCCCTCATCGGTGCCGCGACGGAGATGGTTCGGGCCAACGGGGCAGAGCACCTCTCCTTGCGCGCCGTCGCCGCTGAGGTGGGAGTCAGCCCAAGCGCTGCCTACCACTACTACCCGGATAAGGATTGTTTGATCTTCGGGGTGGGCAAAGAGCTCTTTGAGAATCTGGCCGATCTGCAGGAGGCTGCCCTTGCGCAATTTCCAGGAAAGAATGCGAAGGCCGCTCGCTCGCGCTTTCGGGCCCTTGGCCGTGCCTATTTTGATTGGGCAGATAGCGAACCGAATCTTTTCCGATTGATGTTCGGGGGCTTCTGTTCTATTGATTTTGCTGATGCGCAGATCAAACGGCAAGAAAGCAGGGCCTGGAATCTTCTCTGTTCATGCCTGGACGATCTTCAAGAGTATGGGGCCATTGACCCAATCGTGCGTCCCTATGGAGAAATACTTTCCTGGTCGACCGTTCACGGCGCCACTTCGTTGATAGTTGAAGGCCACATACCCAAAGATTCTTTCGAATCAGTTTTAGATGGACTAGAACTCTCACTTGGGATCAGACAATCATGAGTGAGATTTGGCCAAAGACGACGGCAGATGAGCGCGATCCACACGATGATGAAAATGAGAAGACTCTTCGGGAAGAAGAGATTAAATCCGACAAGCCCCCACACCACGACTAATCACCAAGTCGGCAGTCTTGCTATTCGGAAGTCTTGGCCGTTGGTGCGCTTTCTGTGGTCGCCGTCGTGGCGGTCTTCTCTTTGGAGCTAGGGCTTTCTTTGGAAATGGGGCTTGCAGGCTTCGACTCGCTTTTTGAATCCGTCTTGTAGAAACCAGATCCCTTGAAGACAACGCCAACGGCCGAGTAGACCTTATTTAACTTTCCATTGCATTCTGGGCAGTGCGTCAATGAAGAATCGCTAAAGGCTTGAAAGACCTCAAATTCATGGAGGCAGGAGCTGCATGCGTACTGATATGTGGGCACTGAGCGTCTTCTCTCCTTTTAAGCGGTTTCCTCCGCGCGGGGCGGTAGAACGAAGTCTAAAGAAGTGGGACGATAGAGGCGAATTGTGTGATGCCTTGAGAGGGGACCCATGAAGATGAAGAAGGCGCTGGCCTGCGCGCTGTTGGCATTTTTGGCTACCGTCCTGATGGCTGGCCCGGCCAGCGCGAATTCGCTGGTCAGTACCTCACCCGTCGCAGGTACCACGTTAAATTCCACCCCTAGTTCCATCACCCTCAACACCCAGGATGTCGTGATGGAGACGGGCAACACGGTGACGGTGACTGATCCGCAAGGTGTCCGGGTCGACGATGGCACGCTGACAGTGAAGGCCGCAACGATCGTGGCGGGCTTGAAATTGATGAAGGTCAGCGGGCTCTACACAGTGGCCTACTCGCTGCTGACCACTAATGATGTCCCATTGCAAGGCACGTTCACATTCACATTCAAGGCTCCAAGCGTGATTTCATCGGCTTCGCCTAGCGTGATAACTCCCTCCCCGACTGCATCCGATGTCCCGGCAAGTTCGGGTTTGGGTGTTCCGGTCTTGATCGTAGGATTGATTTTTGCCGTGGGCGCAGTTTTCCTATTCCTCGTCTTCTACGCATGGAAGCTCATAAAGAAGAAATGATCTTGCTCGCTGCGTCCCTTCCTAGTTCGGGGCCATTTGTGAACGCCCTGACAACGATAAGCAAGTTCGTCACAATCACGGCAGGTATCGCGGTTGTTGGCGTTCTACTCGCCATTTCCTTTCTACTAGAGGACGTGCACGGCAAACTGTCGGCGCAGTCTTTACGACTTCGTAGCGGGGCGTTCTGGGCGGCCATACTCTGGGTTGTCGCAGGCGCGGCCAACATTGTCTTCACTTTGGCCAACATTTTGGGTTCACAGTTAAGTGTGGCAACTGACTTCACAACCTTGAGATCCTTTGTAACGCAAGTGGCGCTAGGTCAGTACATGTTTTTCCAACTTCTCGTCGCGTTGCTGATCGCGGGTTTAGTACAGAATGTGAAGCGAAACGGTGCTTCGATCTTGTTGTTGATTGCTGCCTTAGTCGGGATCGTCGCACCTGTATTTGAAAGTCACTCAGCCTCGAGTGGCTCGCATGGACTGGCGATTGGTTCTTTGATCATTCATGTTGTGGCACTTTGTATCTGGGTAGGCGGGGTTTTCGGCCTGGCAATCCTTGATCCAGAAGCACGTGGACTCGCCGTCCGGCGCTTTAGCCAGTTGGCACTCTGGTCGGTCGTGGCCGTTGTCGTGAGCGGAGTGGCGAACGCCTGGACTCGTTTGAATTTCACCGCGGCCTGGCACACCAGTTATGCGTTCATCGTCATTACCAAGGTGATATTGACTATTCTTTTGATCTACATCGGTTACCAACATCGTAGGAATCTCTCGGTCAGAGAAAATATGAGCGTGAACTGGGTCAAGTTCTCCCAACTCGTAACTTTTGAGTTATCAATCATGATCATCGCCTTAGCTCTAGGTTCCTGGCTATCGACCAATCAGCCTCCTGCTCCAGCTCTTGGAAGCAAATTTGATGCTGCCACGACAGTGGCGGGATTGCCGATGCCGGGTGCCCCCAACTTCACTCGAGTACTTCTCGCGTTCAATCCCGACGCTCTATTCCTTGGAATTTTGGCGCTCTCCCTTGCCCTGTATTTGCGCGGGGTGGCCGTATTGAAAAGGCAAGGCGATACGTGGCCGGTCAGTAGAACGGTCTTCTTTGTCACCGGGTGCGTGATCATCGAGTTTGCCACCAGCGGCGGGCTTGGAGTTTATGCATATTTTGCTTTTTCTTATCACATGGTCGCGCACATGGCCTTGGGCATGGTTGCCCCGATTTTCATCATTCTCAGTGCGCCGATCACGCTGGCACTTCGCACACTTCCTCAGGGTAGGACTCCAAATGAGCGAGGGGTTCGCGGAATCCTCATTGCCGCATTGCACTCGCGCATTGTGAGCATTTGGGTAAACCCCATTGTGGCCCTTGCAATCTTTGACGGATCCCTCTTTGTCCTTTATTTGACCCCTCTCTTCGGCCGGATGATGCTCACTCCCACCGGACATTTCGTGATGGACTTGCATTTCATTTTGGCTGGCCTGCTCTTCTTTCACGTCATCATTGGCGTGGATCCCAATCCGAAGCGCGTCCCATATTTGGCCAGAATCGTCCTGCTCTTTGCAGCGATGGCGATACACGCCTTCTTCTCTGTGGCACTGATTTCTTCAACGACTCTCTTGGATCACGGCTACTACGCACAACTCCATCGACTGTGGTCGCCTGATCTACTCTCCGACCAACACCTCGGTGGCTCTCTTGGTTGGGCGATGGGGGAAGTGCCAATCATGCTCGCCCTCGTTGCGACCTTCCTTCTCTGGGTCCGCGATGATTCTCGGGAGGTCAGGAGAATTGATCGAAATGCCGAACGAGCAGCGGCGATGGGAACGCCCGATGAATTAGCCGAATACAACGCCTATCTGACGAAGCTGGCAGTCAGGGATGAACGTGACAACTGAACCGCTCTTTGACCTTCCTACAGAACACAAGGATCTGCGTGAGAGTGTTCGAGCCCTTGCTCTAAAAGAGATTGCGCCCTTTGCCCACGATGTCGATGAGAACTCAAGATTTCCGCAGGAAGCCTACGAGGCTCTGCAAAGTGCTGGTCTTGCCGCGGCCCACGTGCCCACTGAATTCGGTGGCGAAGGCGCGGATGGGCTCGCGGTAGTTCTCATCGTTGAAGAGGTGGCACGAGTTTGTGGTTCGTCATCGCTCATTCCTGCCGTAAACAAACTTGGCGCCCTGCCGTTAATGCTCTCCGGTTCAAACGAGCAGAAAGAACGATGGCTCCGCCAAGCGGCGAATGGGAAAGGCTTCTCATACTGCCTTTCTGAATCAAACGCGGGTTCTGATGCAGCCGCACTTCGTACAAAAGCTGTGAAATCTGGAGAGACATGGATTATCAACGGGAGCAAGAAGTGGATATCCAACGCGGGGTTCTCTGATTTCTACACCGTCATGGCCACCACTGATCCCGATAAACGAGATTATGGGATCACTGCCTTTATTGTGGAGAAAAGCGACCCGGGAGTCTCCTTTGGTGCCATCGAGAAGAAGATGGGATTTCGCGGTTCTCCGACGCGCGAGATGTATTTCGACAACGTGGAATTATCCGATGACCGAAGAATTAGCCCGGTCAACGAAGGTTTCGGTGTTGCCATGGAAACCCTTGATCACACCCGCATTACTATTGCCGCGCAAGCTCTTGGTCTTGCCCAAGGCGCCTTTGATGTGGCAAGCAATTACTCCCACGAGCGCCATCAATTCAATAGGCCGATCTTTGATTTTCAGGGGATTCAATTCATGTTGGCGGACATGGCGATGAATATCGAGGCCGCCCGCCAGTTAACATACGCATCCGCGACCAAGAGCGATCGTGGCGATGCTGATCTCAAATTTTTCGCTGCGGCATGCAAGACTTTTGCAAGTGATACTGCAATGAAGGTAACGACAGATGCTGTTCAGATTCTGGGCGGCTATGGTTATGTGTCAGATTACCCGGTCGAGCGGATGATGCGCGACGCCAAATTAACGCAGATTTATGAGGGGACAAATCAGATTCAGCGCATCATTATGGCTAGGAATTTGAAGCGTTAATTACCTCTAACTACTTGGCAAACCTCACAATGAGATCTGGGGTGGCCGCGGCAGCAAGGCGTATGTCGTGGTCTTCGCGTGGTAGGAGATTGCCCGTGATTTCACCTTGGTACACGATTCCGACTTTCCATCCAGGCATAGTGGGCAAAGTGCGGTCGTAATATCCGCCGCCTTGTCCTAGTCGATACCCATCTTGATCGATGTGAAGTGCGGGGACAATCACGACGCCGACATCAGAAATGTCAGTACGCTCTTTCCCGATTGGCTCGAGTAATTTTCGAGTCTCCTTTAGATTTTTGGGATCGCCGTTCCACTCGACCCACTGAAGTGCCTTGCCGGCAACTCGGGGAAGAAGAACGTTTACACCTTGCGATATGAGTTCTTGATTGATTTCGTGGGTGCTGGGCTCGTCTCCCACGGATATGTAGCTTGTCACACATGTGGCCCCGCTCAATTCGGGGGCGCTGAGCAAATATACGAACGTGGAGGGCAAATAGCGATCACGGCGCTCTCGACGGAATCGATCGCGCAGTGCCCGCTTCTGTTCTGCTGTATTCACCTAAATCCCCTAGAAATTATCGAAGTACAAGTATGGTGGGAGTATGTCAGAGCAAATCCGGGTCGATGAATTCCTGACCTCTCTACTTTCCATTTGTCGACCACTTGAGCCCTTTGCGATGCCGCTGCTGGACGCCCACGGCGCAACTCTGGCCGATGACGTTTACGCCGGCGAACGGCTCGTAATGAAGGCCGGTTCTAGAATTCGATCGACGCAGATTGGACTTGCCGCATCCATTGGTCTCAAAGCTCTACCTACCCGACCCCAACCGCGCGTGGTTGTCATTTCAGCCGGACCCGCACTTGTCGAACCCGGTGAGCACCTCTCCCTTGGTCAGGAGTACGAGACCAATTCCTGGTTACTCACTACCTCGGTTCGAGAAGCCGGTGCTGTCGGGTATCGGGTCTTCTCTATCCCTGACAATGAGAGCGAACTTAAATCTGCCATCGAGGACAATCTAGTTCGCGCAGACCTTGTCGTTGTGAGCGGGGAGCGCCACGATGATTCCTTCGACCTGATAACCCGGGCATTGGGTTCTCTGGGCGACATAACCACGGTTGATTTAGCGATAGAGGCTAGTGGCCGACACAATTATGGGTTTATCGGCCCAGATCGAACCCCCGTGGTGACCCTTCCCGGTGATCCTATTTCGGCTTACATATCCCTGGAGCTTTTCGTCCGCCCCATGATTCGAACGATGCTGGGCTCATCAAATATTCATCGCCCGTCTGTGAAGGCACGACTTGAGAGGCCAATAGCCTCGGCAAGCGGGGCCCGAACCTATCTGCGGGCCTATTTATCCGAAGATGGTCGCTCCGTACGCGCTCTTTCCGACCAAGAGGACATGACAACGCTCTCTGATGCCAACGCACTCATCACTATCCCCGAATCAGATGTTGGCCTAGAAGCAGGTGCAGAGGTTACGGTTGTCGTCCTTCGACGCCGATATTTTTAGGTAGGACAATGACATACGGAAAATGGCCCGTTGTTCTCACATCAGATGAGGTTACTTTGCGTCCGCTACGTTTACGTGATCGCAGAAAATGGGACGAGGTTCGCGCGATAAATCGTGATTGGTTGGCGCCGTGGGAGGCGACCAAGCCAATAGTTCCAGGCGATAGAGGCAATCCAGAATTGCCTTCGTTTATTCAAATGGTTTCATCTCATAACCGTGAAGGTCGGGCTCAGCGATCTTTGAGTCTGGCCATCTGGTATCAGAGCTCGCTGGTCGGGCAGATCACCATGGGCGGAATTGTGTTAGGGGCACTTCGCGGAGCCCACATCGGATACTGGGTTGATAAGAGATTCGCCAATGTGGGAATCACCACTCGGGCCGTGGTGATGGTGACGGAATACGGATTTCGCGAACTGGGTCTTCACAGAATCGAGATCAGTTTTCGCCCTGGGAACGGCGCTTCCCGTCGTGTTGCTGAGAAAGCCGGCTACCACTTTGAGGGAGAGCGACCCCGATTCCTCCATATCGATGGGCAATGGCGGGATCATCTCTGTTTCGTCCGAGAAAATCCGAACATCATTTAGCCTGATCGATTAAGAAAAATGGGGCAAATTGCCCGCGTAAATACCCGAAAGTTGATAGTCCTGCCTCTATCTTTAGGCATCATGGCGTCAGGAATTATTTATCTCTCCATTGTCGGGATGTGGGTTGCCTATTTTGTTCCCCGATGGGTTCATAGCCATGACGAATTTTCTGGAAAGTCTGTCGAGCGCTACAAGAGCGCAATGAGAATTGTTACGAGTACGACGGGTGAGGATTCTATGAGTTCGGGACCAGTACACACAGACGTTGTTCGCGAGTCGAAAATTGCACAAGTATTGATGAGACGGAGAATTGTTTTCGCACTTCTCATTCTTGGGTTCCTGGCAAGTATTCTCGAGGCCGCATTTAATTCAGTTTCACTTATTTACTCGTCTCTTCCCGTTGTTGGAATGGCAGGCTATGTCGTACACGTTCGCCGACAGAGCGTTGCCGATCGTCTGCAACGGCGTCGTGTTTCGCAGTTGCATAGATCAACCGCAGGTGTATCCCAGACAAACCTCTCTCAAGTTTTCACACCAAAGGAATCGCGAGAACACTGGGTTCCCCTTGCAGATCGCGGAATTAGCGGCGTGGTCATTTTGCCCAAAGGAACTGCAGAACTACGCAATTCCTGGCAGCCAAATAACGTTCCGCTACCAACCTATGTGGGAGCGCCAAAGGCTGTGGTTCCAAACCGCGTGATTGATCTGACGATCCCGGGTGCTTGGTCGCAAGAGCAGGAACGCCTAGCAAATGACGCCCTTTCTGCCGTTGCCCCAACGCGCGATCAGGTCTTCGACCAACAACTTGCAGAAGAGGCAGTTGAGCGCCTTCGCCAAAACCGCGCGGCCAACGAGTAATTCCAAGATCCAACTCGGGGTGCTAACCTGCCTCTACCTTTCTGGAAGGTCCGGTCAGGGGCTGTAGCGCAGTTGGTAGCGCGTCTCGTTCGCAATGAGAAGGTCAGGGGTTCGATTCCCCTCAGCTCCACCAATGTGATGTGTCGAGTCATAGGTGACACATGTGGCCAGTCATAGGTAACACTTTTATTTTGCTTTTCTTGATTTTTTTGTTTCTTCATCGATCAATATGTTGGTCCAGAAACTTCGCCCAGGTTGGATCTCATGTCGAGAGAGAACTTCTCCCGTTTTTTTCTCAATTACGCAAACCTTCAAGTGATAAACGATCACGATGACTCTTTTGTGCCGATGCATGATTCCAGCTCTTCGAAGTGAGAGTTTTCCGAACTTGTCCACGTTGTCATAACCAGGATTTTGTCTCGTACTCCTGAACAAAGGAGAGCTGCTCACTGCCTTCATCGCGTAGTTGCTGACCGGGTTCCTTAGCGGCGGCGGCCGGAACATCAATAGTGGCAATTGCCTCATTTGTTGCGACTCCTTTGGCCACGATGTCGCCAGCTAGAGCACTGCAGAAAATTTTTAGACTTAGACTTCACCCTATGACAATCATCAGTGAGAATCCCTTTGCCCTACGGAGCACCCTCGAATATGAATTGCCGCCTTTTGGCCAGATTCTGGAGGAGCATTACCTAGAGGCCTTCTACGCTGGCACCGAAGCTCAATTGGCCGAAGTCGCGAATGTCATCAACCTGTCGGATGCGGCCACCTTCGAAAACACCGTCGTCGCGCTAGAACGTAGCGGGCAAATGTTGAATCGGATGCTCCTTGTCTTCTATAACAAGTCTTCAAGTGACACCAACGATGCGATTGATGCAATTGAGGAGGAGATCGCACCAAAACTTGCAGCACACCAAGATGCCATCCGGCTCAACTCGGCTCTGTTTGCACGTATCAAGGGACTCTTCGATCTCCGCAACTCCTTAGGTCTAGAAAGCGAAGATCTCTGGCTTTTGGAACGTTACTACCGCGACTTTATCCATGCTGGTGCCCACTTAAATGAGACAGAGCGCGAAAAACTCAAAGTGCTAAATGAACAACTTTCGACATTGGAAACTCAATTTTCGAAGAATGTACTTGCTGACACCAATGACCTTGCAGTTGTTGTCGATGATCTCGCGCAATTGGAAGGACTGAGCGAAAGCGAGATTGCCGCTGCCGCAAGTGCCGCTGCAGATCGAGGGCTTATTGGCAAATGGATGATCGGTATCGTCAATTTTTCCGGCAACCCAGTGCTTGCCTCGCTCCAAAATCGCCAATTGCGTCAGCGCATCATGGAAGCCTCGTTGATCAAGGGAAACCGCGATAACCAGAACGACAACAAATCGGTACTTCTCCAATTGGCAAAACTTCGCGCCGAGCGTGCCAAGTTATTTGGTGCGGCCTCACACGCCGAATATGTCATCCAAGAACAGACTGCTGCGCATCCCGACAATGTGCACAGCATGCTCCGCCAAGTTGCTCCTGCTGCAGTGCGGAATGCCCGAGCAGAAGGCGCGGACTTGCAAACTGCTATTGCAGCAGATGGCCAGGACTTCACTCTCCAAAGCTGGGACTGGGACCTCTACACAGAACAAGTACGGCTAGCCAAGTACAACGTTGATACCACCGCCATGCGTCCCTACTTTGAACTCGAGCGAGTTCTGCGAGATGGAGTTTTCTTTGCCGCGACCCAACTCTTTGGGATTACCTTTAAAGAACGTCCGGATCTTCTCACTTACCACCCAGAGGCGCGGGCGTTTGAAGTCAACAACTCTGACGGTTCCCCCATCGGCCTATTTATCGGCGACTATTTCACACGCGACTCAAAACGCGGCGGTGCTTGGATGAACAACCTAGTCGACCAGAGCTTCTTGCTTGGGCAACTGCCAGTAGTCGTCAACAACTTGAATATCCCCAAGCCGCCCACCGGTGAACCCGCACTTCTCACCTTTGCCGAGACCACGACCTTATTCCATGAGTTTGGACATGCACTGCACGGCCTATTTTCACAAGTAAAATACCAGCGCGTATCGGGAACGAGCGTGCAACGCGACTTTGTTGAATTTCCCTCGCAGGTAAATGAAATGTGGATGCTCTGGCCAGAGGTGGTCGAAAATTACGCACGACACCACCTCACCGGAGAGAAGCTCCCAGAGGAGTGGATAGCGAATGTTCATGCCGCTTCGACATTCAACGAAGGTCATGCAACGACTAGTTACCTGGCAGCCGCCATTCTTGACCTGGCGTGGCATTCACTAACTGCAGAAGAAAGCGTGAGTGATGTGCTGGCTTTCGAGAAGGATGCGATTGCCGACTACGGTCTCGACTTTGCACCAGTACCCACACGCTACCGATCCACCTACTTCTCGCATATTTTTGCTGGAGGTTACTCAGCCGGTTACTACGGATATATCTGGAGTGAAGTTCTGGACGCTGACACCGTCGACTGGTTCAAGGAGAACGGCGGGTTGCTTCGGGCCAACGGAGATCACTTCAGACGCGAGTTATTAAGCCGTGGTGGCTCAATCGATTCCATGCAGATGTATCGCAATTTCAGAGGACGCGATGCAGCCATCGAACCATTATTGAAAAGGCGTGGGCTTCTTTAGACTTCGTCATCGACCAGCTCTCGCGACATACGACGTCATGGTTCTGGCCGGTTGAAATCAAGGCCGAACACTTCCGTAGACTATGTCGGGGAACAGGGCACTTGAGGCTCCACTATTAAAGGATTCGGAACTGAGGTGGAATATGAATCGCAAGGTTGATGTGTCTCTCAATAAGGAAAAGAAGTGGCGGGAAGAATTTGAGAATTTGAGAGCAATAATCCTCGAATGTAAACTGACTGAGGAGTTAAAGTGGGGTCAGCCCTGTTACACCTATGAGGGCAAGAACGTTCTTCTGATTCATGGATTTAAGGATTACTGTGCAGTCCTATTTATGAAAGGTGCCCTGTTAGAGGATGCCATGGGAATTCTCATCCAGCAAACGGCCAATGTGCAATCCGCGCGTCAGATTAGGTTCACCAATGTCCGAGATATAGTAAAAATGAAAACCGTCTTGAAATCCTATTTTTACGAAGCGATTGACATGGAAAAAGCCGGCATGAAAGTGGAGCATAAGAAGACTACGGAGTATGAAATACCGGAAGAATTTCAAATCAAATTGGATAAATCCGCTTCATTGAGAAAGGCTTTTCTCGCTCTGACGCCAGGTCGGCAGAGGGCCTACTTGCTTTATTTTTCGGGAGCCAAACAATCTAAAACTCGAATGGCAAGGGTTGAAAAAAGCGTGAAGGCAATTCTCGAGGGCAAGGGCTTGAATGATGAATAATTCTGACTTGACGATTCAGACATATCGGGAAAATTTTGACAAATACGTGGCTCGAACTGGCAGCGAGCCACGTGGGGAGTTTAAGGAACTACTCGACTCATTCGCCTCCTGTCTACCTGAGAAGGGCTCCGTATTTGAAATTGGATCTGCGTCCGGACGCGATGCGCGATACTTGGCATCAAGGGGTTTTAACGTCACGTGCACTGACGTAATTCCAGAAGCCCTTGCGAGACTTTCAGAACACGGTTTTGAGACTGCAGAGTTCGATTTCCGAACTGATCCTAAGCCTGAGTGGATTGGCAATTTTGATGGGGTTTTTGCAAATGCGTCGCTTTTACATGCCTCTCAAGATGTTTTTGAAAATGCCTTGAAGAACGTCACTCTGATGTTAAAGCCACGTGGAGTCTTTGCTTTTTCATTGAAGACAGGCGAAGGCGAGGAGATCACCACAGAGAAAATGGATGCTCCCAGGTATTTCAATTATCACTCAGAGTCGGAAATCAGAGGAATTCTCACCAGTCTTTCTTTCGAAATCCCTTCCCTTTCTTATGCTGAACAAGGAAAATGGCTGCACGTCATCGTGAGGAACTCCGGGCAGTAGCCGAAAAGGAGTTATTTAAGGTTTGACTTAATTAAATAAACTCTTTAATATCTTCCCATGGACGTATTTGAAGCGTTGGCAGCCCCGACCAGGCGCGAGATTATTGAAATGCTTTCAAGCAAAGGCAGGCTTTCGGCTACCGATATCTATCAACGCTTTGACGCCAGTCCGCCTGCCATTTCTCAGCACTTGAAGGTCCTTAGGGAGGCAAAGCTGGTTCGTGTTGCTAGACAGGGGCAACTAAGAATTTACGAGATCGATCCAAAGGGCTTGGACGAAATCCAGGAGTGGTCACGAAGAATGACGCTCCTGCGGACTAAGAGATTTGATGCCATTGAGAAGGTACTACAGGCAGAGAAAGCGAAAGTGAAGTCCCGTAATAAAAAGAAGAGGGCGCAATGACCATAGGAACGCATGAATTGAGAGTGGAACGAGTCTTCGATGCATCCCCCGAACTCGTCTGGAAAGTCTGGACGACACCTGAATTGATTATGCAGTGGTGGGGTCCCAATTACTTTACATCGCCGATCTGCACGGTTGATCTCCGCGTCGGGGGCAAGTATCTATTTTGTATGCGCGGCCCGGATGGATCGGATTATTGGAGTGGGGGAACCTACAATGAGGTCGTTCCCTTCCAGAAATTGGTCTGTACCGATGCCTTCGCCAATGAACACGGTGACAGGATTGATCCCACAGAATATGGATTTGACCCAATTTTCCCGAAAGAGAATGTAGTCACGATTACGTTTACCCTAGAGGGCGACAAAACAAAGGTAACCGTTCTGTACGTCGTCGAATCCGCCGAAGTTCTCGAAATTATGCGTAAGGTTCAGATGAAAGAAGGTTGGGAAACCTCTCTCGACAAATTCGAAATCACTCTCGCGGGCCAACTATAGAAGTCAGTGGAAGGTTGGGTATGGCCAAGATTCGAATGTACAACTTCGTCAGTGCTGATGGCTTTTATGCGGGGCTCAATGATGAAATTGACTGGTTCACCGACGAGCGAATTGAAATCGATGGGCAAGAAGAACTTCCGCATCTAAGGCCCCAAGTGCCTAGGACTTTGATCTTCGGAAGAAGCACGTACGAAATGATGAGAGAGTATTGGTCTTCAACCCAAGCTATGGAGGACGATCCGCGTACTACCTTCAAGATGCGGGAGAGTCCGAAGATCGTTTTTTCGAAGACTCTGGACGGTACCGGCGAGGGGCCAACGTGGAAATCTGTCACATTGTTGAATTCCATTGACCCTGCGCATTTCAGATACCTCAAAGAGAGTACCTCTCATGACATGACGATTCTGGGTAGCGGCACAATCGTTCGCCAATTCTTTGATGCTGGCCTTCTAGATGAACTCGAATATATGGTGATTCCGATTGTCCTTGCCGAGGGCAAGCCTCTGCTAAGTCAGGTTGAGATTTCGAAATTGACTCTATCTATGGAGCGAAAGTATCAGAAGGGGATTGTTTCACGCACCTATTTGGTGAATCCCTAGACCCAGGAGGGTAGCCACATCCGGTAGCTCCATTGGCTGTATGGCAGAACCGAGCCATTGAAGATCGGCAAGAAGTAAAGGAAATTCAGGGCAATCAATAGCACGAAGATTCCAACGACGAGCATCTTCTTCCGCGGCCAAGGCGGGACGCTCAAGAACTTCTTCGCACAGTAAACCAGCGCCAGGACGACAAAGGGCTCGAAGACTATTGCGTAGAAAGTGAAGACAGTTCGACGTTGGAAGAAGAACCAAGGCAAATACCCTGCCGCAATGCCGAGCAGAATGAAACCTGTCACGAAGTCAGGCTGCCTCGTTATGAGCAGACTTCGTACCCAGAAGCCAAAAACCACAGCGACGGCTATGGTTCCCAGCCACCAGAGCAACGGTGTGCCGAGGGCGAGAACTTCTTGCGAGCAACTCTTGGCACCGCCACACGCAGACGGCGTTCCGTAGTAGAAAGAAGTTGGACGACCCATCACCATCCAACTCCATGGATTGGCTTGGTAGGTATGGTGTTGTGTCAGGCCCCTATGGAAGCCGAGAATCTCTGCGTGATAGTGCCAGAGTGAACGCAGGGATCGCGGGACGAATCCGAATCCAAATGAAGCCGGATTGGTGTCGGCCCATTGTCTGTCCCACCCACGTGAAGACATGAACCACCCGGTCCACGTGGCAATGTAGGTGGCAACCGGAACGAGGAAGAACTGCGCAAATCTAGTATGCAGCAATCTGAAGAAAGGCTGGATTTTTCCTCGGTCACGATAGACCGTGAGGAGAGCGAAGGCGGCGAGAAAGTAAACCCCGCTCCATTTTGTTCCGCATGCAAGACCAAACCAGATTCCAGTACGCCAGTAATGCCCCTTGAGCCAGGACATCACTGCTAGAAGTACGAAGAGAGTGAGGAAAAGATCTAGGAGTGCTGTTCGCGAGTGCACGAGGTTCAATCCATCAACTGCCATCAATAGCGATGCCAGGGTGCTAAACCAGGGGTTTATAAAGAGGCGCTGTGCGATTTTGCCGACGAGATAGATGGTGAGAGCCCCGGCAATTGCCACGCTAATACGCCAACCAAATTCATTGTTTCCAAATATCTTGATTCCAAGGGCGATGCACCATTTGCCGACGGGTGGATGAACTATGAATTCGGGCCCGGAGCCACTGACTTCCACCCCATGAGCTAGATAATCTCGCGCGCCATCGACGTAATAGAGCTCATCGAAAACCAAGCCCTTAGGAAGTCCCAAATGAAAGAGTCGGAGTGCGAAGGAGACAATGGCGATCAGAATTGGGCCCACAGGGTTAGCCTAAGCGAGAACAGAAAGATAACTGAGAGGATTTGGCCATGACTTTGACCCTTGCCGGTATTCCTCTGGGAAATCCGGGGGATGCGAGCACGCGTCTCAAGGATGCCATCGAGAGTGCGGGCATCGTCGCGGCTGAGGATTCGCGAAAATTTCACCGTTTGTGCGCGGATTTGAATATCGATTTCAAGGGGCGGGTCCTGTCTTTCTTCGAAGGCAACGAGCAGGAGAGAACTGCGGAGATCTTGACCATGCTTGAAGCGGGAACTTCGGTCCTGGTTGTATCTGATGCAGGAATGCCGACGATTAGCGATCCGGGCTTTCGATTGATGCGAGATGCGATTGGTGCTGGGATTCCAGTTGCGGTTGTGCCAGGACCTAGCGCTGTGACTACCGCAATTGCCCTGGCCGGGCTGCCAACGGATAGATTTGTCTTTGAAGGTTTTTCTCCAAGGACACCTGGGGCACGTGAGAAGTTCTTTGAGAATTTGCGAAATGAGGAACGTACGATCGTCTGGTTTGAAGCACCTCATCGCCTCCTTGATTCGCTGGAGGATGCCGTGGCAGTCTTCGGCCCCAATCGTCGTGGGGCCATCTGTCGTGAGATGACCAAGCGATACGAGGAGACAATCCGCGCGAGCCTTGGCGAGCTCCTTTTCTGGGCACAGAACAATGAGGTCCGGGGCGAGATCACGATGGTTTTGGAAGGTGCGCCTAGCAATTCTGCAGAGATCACTTCAGAGGCCATGGTCTCACGCGTTAAGGAATATGAATCTGCCGGGATGGATCGGAAATCTGCGATTGCGACAGTGGCTGAAGAATTCTCTGTCGCCAAGCGTGTGGTCTTCGCCTCGATGGTTGACTCTAAATCAACCTCTAAGATAACGACATGACGAAATCTTCGCCGGGTAAGACTTTTTACCTAACTACTCCTATTTACTACGTTAATAGCGCTCCACACATCGGTCACGCGTATACGACCGTGGCAGGAGATGTGCTCACTCGTTGGCACCGCCAGAAGGGCGAACCCGTCTGGTACCTAACAGGCACTGACGAGCACGGCGAGAAGATTCTGCGAGCAGCCGTTGCCAATGGTGTCTCTCCGCAGGCATGGGTAGACAACCTCGTGGATACGGAATGGAAGCCAAATTGGGCCTCACTCAACATTGCCAATGATGATTTCATCCGCACAACCGAGCCGCGGCATACCGAGCGTGTGCAAAAGTTCCTGACAGGTTTGAAAGATGCCGGCTACATATATCCAGGAAAATACGAAGGTCCGTACTGTGTTGGGTGTGAAGAGTTCAAATTACCTGGTGATCTGGTGGAGAAAGATGGCAAGCAGACGTGCTCGGTTCACGGCACTCCAATCGAGATTGTCAAAGAAGACAATTGGTTTTTCAAGCTTTCTGAATTCGTAGAGCCATTACTCAAGCACTATCGTGACAATCCAGAGGCATGCCAGCCTGATACCGCGCGCAATGAGGTTGTTTCCTTCCTCAACGGCGGCGTGACAGATCTGTCGATCTCGCGATCAACTTTTGATTGGGGTATCCAAGTTCCGTGGGACAAGGATCAGGTCTTCTATGTCTGGTTTGATGCGCTCTTGAATTACGCGACGGCCGTTGGATTGGGAGATGATCCAGAGAGCGAAGGTGGCAAGAAATTCGGGCAAGTGTGGCCGCCAGATGTTCACCTTGTCGGGCGAGAGATCCTGCGCTTCCACGCAGTGATATGGCCCGCCATGTTGATGGCAGCCGGGCTTGCGACACCCAAGAAAGTTTTTGCCCACGGTTGGCTGCTTGTCGGCGGCGAGAAGATGAGCAAGAGCAAGCTCACCGGAATTGTCCCCAAGGAGATCACCGATCATTTCGGCGTCGATGCATTTCGTTATTACTTTCTGCGCGCCATTCCGTTTGGTAGCGATGGCTCTTTCTCGTGGGAGGACATGCACGCCCGTTACACCAGTGAATTGGCCAATGATTTCGGCAACCTCTCCTCTCGCCTTACTGCGATGATCGAGAAGTACTGCCAGGGAATCATTCCGGGGGCAAGTCATGACAAGAAACTTGCCGAAGGACTCATTGCAACTGTTGAAACCGCTGACGCTGCAATCTGCGATCTGGATTTCCAGGGCGGTATCGTAGCCATCATGGAATTCTGCAAGCAGGTCAATGGATATGTGACCATCAAGGAGCCATGGATCCTGGCGAAGGACCCAGCCAATAAGGCAGAACTCGAAGCCGTCCTCTACAACACGGCCGAGTCATTGCGCGCTCTTGCAGTTCTCTTGAACGCAGTCATGCCCGCAACCTGCGAGATTCTCTGGGAGTCCTTAGGCGCTAACAAATCAATCGGCGCTTTGAAGGATCAGCACATTGGCGATGCGGCCACATGGGGCCGGCTTCCCGCTGGATCCGCCGTTACCAAGAGCGCATCCCTTTTCCCTCGTCTAGATGTAATCGCATAACGTCGATGGCGGATCGGCACAACCGGGATATTGACCGCCCCATGGCGCCGCCGCCTGTGGCTCTGCCAGTGCCGACAGTGGACGCGCATGCACATATCGAAATCATCACGAACACTGCTCCCGATTCTGCAGAGGTCGGCGAGGTTTTAGCGCAGGCAAAATCTGTCGGCGTGGATCGAGTTGTTCAAGTTGGATACTCAGCCAGGCAATCGCAATGGTGTGTCGATGCGGCCGAGTATTGGAGTGACACGGTCCTTGCTGCCGTTGCTCTGCATCCCAATGAAGCTCCGGTTGTCAAAGATCTCGCACATGATCTGACAATCATCGAGAAGTTGGCCATGCATCCACGTGTCCGCGCCATCGGTGAGACTGGTCTCGATTACTTCCGAACCGCGCCCGAGTTGCGTGGCGTGCAGCAAGAATCCTTTAAGTGGCACATTGAACTGGCGAAGAGAACAAAGAAAGCACTTGTCATCCACGATCGCGATTCGCACGAGGATATTCTTTCGATCCTCCTTGAAGTGGGAGCACCTGAAGTCACCGTCTTCCATTGCTTCTCCGGCGATGTTGAGATGGCCAAGACCTGCATCGACCGCGGCTATGTCCTCTCCTTCGCCGGCACGATCACCTTCAAGAACGCCCCACAATTGCGGGAGGCAGTGAAGTTAGTTCCGGTTGAGCAGCTCCTAGTGGAGACGGATTCGCCCTTTCTGACTCCCTCACCTCACCGCGGACTTCTCAATTCGCCAGCGCAGATCGCCACCATTGTGCGTGCTGTGGCTGTGGAGCGCGCTCAAGATCTGGCAGAACTCGCTACCGCCCTGAGCGATAACGCAGAGCGCATCTTTGGGCCGTTCTCCTTATGAGCCTGCTGGGCGTAGCTGAAATCAGAGCCCTGGCTGCACAATTGGATCTCAAACCCGCCAAGGCGCTGGGGCAGAACTTCGTTATCGACGCCAATATCTGCCGAAAGATTGTGAAGGTCGCAGGGGTATCCGCCTCCGATGTTGCCCTTGAGATCGGGCCTGGATTGGGTTCGCTGACTTTGGCATTGCTCGATGTTGCAGCAAGTGTGATTGCCATTGAGATCGATCCGCGATTGGCGCAGCAACTTCCCTTCACCGTAGAGGCGCACTCGGATCATTCTGAGAATCTCACTGTCATTAACACCGATGCCCTGCTAGTCACAGAGTTACCGCAATCACCGACGGTCCTTGTGGCAAATCTTCCTTACAATATCTCCGTTCCTGTTCTCCTTCATTACTTGGAGAAGTTCCCAACTATCCGATCGGGAATCGTGATGGTGCAGGCAGAAGTCGCCGACCGTCTCGTCGCCAAACCGGGATCAAAAGATTATGGAATCCCGAGTGTGAAGGCTGCTTGGTGGGCCACCATGTCGAATGCAGGGGCCGTCTCGCGGTCGGTCTTCTGGCCCGTGCCGAACGTCGAATCCAAACTCGTCGCATTCGTTCGCCATGATCCTCTAGGTGAGGAGAAATTGCGACGACAAGTTTTTGCTGCGATTGACTCAGCATTCTCACAACGCCGAAAGATGTTGCGATCGGCGCTTAAGAATTGGCTCGGGAGTTCGGAGGCGGCGCAAGCAGTATTGGAGAGGGCGGGGATCGATCCGACACTGCGAGGTGAAGCGCTCATCGTCGAGCGGTTCTGTCAGATTGCGCATGCAGCAGATGAATTGGGCATAGGCTCTTGATATGGGGGTCTTGAGATGTCGCACCCGGTAGCAAACTCAGTCGTGGTGCGTGTACCTGGAAAAATAAACCTCCAACTCTCCGTTGGCCCGAAAGAAGCGGACGGCTTTCACGGCATCGTCACCGTCTTTCAGTCAATTTCCCTCTATGACGATGTCAGTGTCACTAAAGAAGAGATCGGCGCTGGGCTCTCACTCAATATCAACGGCGACCATGTCCATGGAGTGCCAACGGATGAGTCGAATTTGGCCTGGCGGGCAGCGGTAATGATGTGTCAGAAGCACGAACTGAATGCTGATCTGCGAATCGACATCAAGAAATCCATTCCTGTGGCTGGCGGAATGGCGGGTGGCAGCGCCGATGCGGCCGCGACAATACTGGCTATTGACGCTCTTTTCTCTCTGGGACAGACGCGCGAGGAGTTGCAGCACGCGGGCTCAGAACTTGGCAGCGATATTCCATTTATGTTGAGCGGCGGAACTGCAGTGGGCCGTGGCCATGGGGACCAAGTCACCGCCGCACTCTCTCGTGGCACCTACCACTGGGTTCTCGCGCTCTCCACACTCGGCCTATCAACTCCTGCGGTTTACGGCGAATGTGATCGTTTACGCGAAGGCATGAAAGTTGCCACGCCTCAAGTCAGTGATCACCTTCTGCAAGCACTTCTTGCGGCAGACCCCGAGGCACTGGGTAAATCACTTGTCAACGACCTGCAACCTGCGGCATCTTCTCTGCGCCCGGCACTGCGCCTCATCCTTGATGTGGGCAGCGAGTACGGCTCACTGGGTTCGATTGTTTCTGGATCCGGACCGACGGTTGCATTTTTAGTCTCGGATGAGGATCAAGCACTCGATCTTGCGGTTGCACTGACCTCAAGCGGAGTCGTCGGAAGTGTTACCCGAGTAAGCGGCCCAGTTCCTGGCGCTCGGGTAACCGAAGTTCGCTGAATTCATTTTCCTTCGTGTTGTTGATCGAAAGGGGCGGCAATAATTGCCAGTAGTGAGGCAAGTTTTTCCAGATCGGCTTGCGTTAGTGCTTTAAGGAAAATTCTTTCTCGACCGAGTAAATCTTCCATCGCGGCATCCACGGCCCGCATTCCGCTCTTGGTCAAAGTCACCAAGCTTCCACGTCCGTCATTAGGGTCGGGCTTGCGGGTGATGAGGTTGAGTTCCTCCAAGCGGTCTAAGCGATTGGTCATGGTCCCGCTAGTCACCATTGTCTCTTGCAGTAGTTGACCGGGGGAGAGTTGGTATGGGTCTCCAGATCGGCGCAGGGCGGCCAGGACATCAAAACCCCATGTCTCCAGGTCGGCAAAGGCTCCTCGCCTGGCGATATCGAGGTGGCGGGCAATTCTGGTGATTCGGCTGAGGACTTCGAGTGGGGAAACGTTCAAATCGGGGCGCTCGCGACTCCAGTCGGCTACTAGTCGAGCTACTTCGTCGGGCATCATGGACCCTTCAACTGGAAGTGGAAAATCCCTGTTTGAATAACCCTAGTTGATACCCATAAGAGGTTACCCCATCCATGTTTCAGGACGCCGCACTTGCCAGGGGCACCACACTGGGCAAGTGGTCGAAAGTACTGCCCTAGATACGGGAGAATACGGGTTCCGCCATTGTGTAGTGGCTAGCACATGGGCCTGTGAAGCCCAGGGTCCAGGATCGATACCTGGTGGCGGAGCAATTAGGCTAGGCACAGTAAGAAGATCCATTGGCACTAGCGGTGGGAGCAATGCTTGAGCCGACTTGATTATGTGATCGTCTTAGCGGCCGGAGAAGGCACGCGGATGAAATCAACTACGCCCAAGGTGCTCCACACAATCGCAGGTCAATCACTATTGGGACATGTTCTTTCCACTGTTGAAACATTGGCACCTGCCGAAGTTAGGGTAGTTATTGGTGCAGAGCGTGAGAAGGTTCAGGAGCATTTAGAGCAGGTCTCTCCAGCTTCGGTTCCTTTCATTCAGGAGCGTCGCGGTGGAACTGGACATGCGGTGCAGATCGCGCTCGCAAGTGCCGAACTAAAGGGCACGGTCCTAATAGTTGCCGGCGATACACCACTGCTCGCAAGCGAGACACTTCGCCAATTGGTAGCCGCACATAACAGTGGTGGATATGCCGCGACTGTCTTGACCGCCGAAGTTCCGGACCCGACTGGTTATGGCCGAATTATCCGCACCGAAAATGGCGACATTCTCCGCATCATAGAAGAACGCGATGCCTCCGCGGTGGAGCAAGAAATTGATGAGATTAATTCTGGTGTCTATGTTTTCGATTTAGCCAAATTGCACCGCGCGATCGCCAGACTCACCGATGATAATTCTCAGGGCGAGCTCTACCTCACGCAGGTCATTGAGATTCTTCGGGCAGAGAACGAACGTGTAGTTCCGATTCTCACCCCTGATTACATTGAGATTCTTGGTATCAACGATCGAGTCCAACTGGCCGAATGCGCAGCGATTATGCGCGATCAGATTAACGATGCTTTTATGCGCGCAGGCGTAGCTATGATCGACCCAACAACCACATGGATCGATACTTCTGTAAAGATCGCACCAGATGCAGTTATCTATCCCGGAACCGCAATTTCCGGAGATTCCGTTATTTCCGAAGGCGCTGTGATAGGTCCTCGAACAACTCTAATTGACTGCCAGGTTGCCGCAGGCGCCATTGTCATTGAGTCATATTGTAAAGGCGCCACCATCGGCAAAGGCGCCAGCGTTGGTCCCTTCACTTACCTACGTCCTGGCTCGGTCTTGGGAGGGAGGAGCAAAGTGGGAGCCTTCGCAGAGATGAAGAATTCCACGCTGGGAGAAGGCTCCAAAGTTCCTCACCTGACCTATATCGGAGATGCCACCGTTGGCGAGGGAACCAATATCGGGGCCGGTACCATCTTTGTGAATTACGACGGCGTTGAGAAACATCACACCACTGTTGGGGATCACGTTCGGATCGGAAGCGACACCATGTTGGTCGCGCCACTTACCATCGGCGATGGCGCTTATACCGCAGCGGGCTCGGTCATCACTGAGGATGTCCCAGCTGGTGCAATCGGAGTTGGCAGAGCAAAGCAGAGAAATGTCTTAGGGTGGGTAATGCGTAAGCGCCCTGGTAGTAAATCCGCAGTTGCCGCAGAATCAACTTCCGAGAAAGGGAAACCCACTTCATGAGCGAATTGAAACTCGCCTCCGAAAAGCGTTTACGAATCTTCTCTGGTCGTGCCTTTCCTGAGTTAGCAGATCAAGTCGCGTCCGAACTCGGTATCCCAATTACCCCAACATCTGCATATGACTTTGCCAATGGTGAAATATTTGTGAGGTTTGAAGAGAGCGTCCGCGGTTGTGACGCCTTCGTCATTCAGTCTCATTCAAATCCAGTCAATAAGCAGATCATGGAACAACTGA
>JANMBV010000032.1:0-19363 GCA_031360585.1 Actinomycetes bacterium
GGGGTTAACGAAGACGAGGCGTAAAGGCCGTGGCGAGCCTGGCAAGGGCAAGAGCGCCCAGCATGAGGCCGAAATCGCGAAGGGCGACGTCGTAGTAGCCAGGGATCAGGAGAAGATCCAGGATGATTCCTGCCAACCATGCTGCAACCACATAAGCGCCGATCCGGGGAACGAGAAGGACTAGGAGCCCGGCAAAGATCTCGATAAAACCAACTGCCAACATTGCTTGGTGGGCCGTTCCAGGAATGATCCGGTCCAGACGGGGAGCAAGGTAGCGATCCCAGTTGGTCATCACATGGGCGAATTTGTCGAGTCCAAAGAGGAGCGGGGCGGCGGTAAAGCCCATCCGCAGAATCCAGAATGCCTGATAAGTCGGGTCGGAACCCCAGCGCGAGGCCGAGAATTGGAGCAGACCAGTCGGGACAGATTCGGTACTGGTTGTCATGGTTGTCCTTTCGTGTAACGGATAGTAAATTAGATGTTAGAAGAAAGATCTTCTTTCGTCAAGATATCTGTCCGTTAGAGGGGTTTTCATGGTGGGTAAGGCTTTCCAGAGGGAGATCGCCTCCGTGGCGATGCTCGACGACCCCCTTCGTCGTCGGCTCTACGAATTTGTTCTGGCACACGATGGGTCTGTTAGCCGCGACATGGCCGCCTCGGGGGTCGAGATTGCCCGGCATGTCGCCAAGTTTCACTTAGACAAACTCGAAGAAGAAGGACTGCTCGAAGCCGAATACAGAAGGCCAACAGGTAAGCAGGGACCCGGTGCTGGCCGCCCCACAAAATATTATCGACGATCATCTCGGGAAATTAGCGTCAGTCTTCCGCAGAGGCAGTACGACCTCGCCGCTCGCGTCCTCGCCCAAGGGATCACTCTCTCTCAAACCAAGGGCATTTCCATTGCAGACGCACTTGAAGACTCGGCGACTAATTTCGGTCAGCTCATGGCACAGGAAGTGAAAAGTAAACTAGATAAAGATTCCAGCATAATGAATGTGAGGGCGGCAATCACGGAAGTTCTTGCAGATCATGGATACGAGCCTCGCAAGGAAGAGGGCCGTCTTCTACTTGCAAACTGTCCTTTTCATTCATTGGCCAAGGAGTACACCGCACTCATCTGCGGGATCAACCACGATCTCATGAATGCATTGATTAAGGAACTTCCACCTTCGTTTAAAGCAGATCTTGAGCCTGCACCTGGACGATGCTGCGTCACACTTACCGAGAGTTTATAAAAGCCTTAACGCAGGACTCAATATCTTCAGTGGTGTGGATCGCTGATAACTGGACTCGGATTCGGGCTTTACCGTGCGGAACCACTGGATAACTAAAAGCGGTCACATACACACCCAAACTCAGCATCTTTTCGGCAACTTTTGTTGCCACTGTTGCATCGCCGAACATGACGGGGATTATTGGGTGTTCTCCTTCGAGTAAATCGAAACCCTCCTCTATCATCCGCTGTCTAAAGAGTCGGGCATTATTAACGAGGCGATTTCGAAGATCCTCACCCGTTGCTACTAAATCCAGGGCAACGAGCGTGCCAGCTACGACAGCTGGCGCCAGTGAATTTGAGAAAAGATACGGACGGGCTCGTTGGCGCAGAAGTGCGACAATTTCAGAGCGCCCACTCACGTATCCCCCGGACGCCCCCCCGAGGGCCTTGCCAAATGTTCCTGTCACAAAATCAATGCGGTCTTCAACTCCTGCATGCTCTGGCGTTCCGCGACCATGTCTTCCCATAAAGCCGACGGCATGCGAATCATCCACCATGACAAGTGCGCCATAGCGATCTGCTAAATCGCATATCTGCTCAAGAGGGGCGATATAGCCATCCATCGAGAAGACGCCATCTGTCACAATTACTCTTTGTCGCCCATCTTTGGCAGCGACTAACTGAGCCTCAAGATCTTGCATATCTCGGTTCTTGTAGCGAAACCTCTTTGCCTTTGAAAGACGGATGCCATCAATGATCGAGGCGTGGTTTAGCTCATCGGAAATAATTGCATCCTCTTCACCGAAGAGTGCCTCAAATACGCCACCGTTCGCGTCAAAACAGGACGAGAACAAGATAGTGTCCTCGGTTCCTAGAAAACTCGATACGCGCTCTTCAAGTTCCACGTGTAGTTTTTGTGTGCCGCAAATAAATCGGACACTTGCTAAACCAAACCCCCAATCGTCCATAGCTTTCTTTGCCGCTGAAATAATCGAAGGGTGATTGGCCAGTCCCAAGTAATTGTTGGCACAGAAATTCAGTACCTCTGCTCCGCCAGTTCTTATATGGGAGGACTGCGGTGAGGCGATTTGACGCTCTCTTTTAAATAAGCCCGCCTCATCAATTTCATCTAGCCGTTGCTGCAATTGAATTTTCATGGATTCATACATGAAGGTTCTCCCAGTTAAGTACAACTTTTCCACCCGTACCTGCACGCGCCGCGTCAAATCCGTCTTTCCATTGCGTTGCTGGGAAGCGATCCGTGATTACAGAAGAGAGCGCCTCTCGTAACCATTTGCTCGATTGCAACATCGCACTCATCGCTACCCATGTCTCGTACATCTCTCGCCCATAGATGCCTTTGATGGTAATCATGTGGGTGACAACCTTCGCCCAATCCAGTTCGATTGGCGTGGTGGGCAGGCCGAGCATGGCTACGCGTCCACCATGATTGAGATTGTTGATCATCTCCGGCAGGGCGCTTGAGTGTCCTGACATCTCGAATCCAACATCGAATCCTTCTTGCATACCTAGGGTCTTTTGCGCTTCCGCAATGCGAGAGCGTGAGACATTGACCGTGAGGTCTGCACCCATCTGTTGTGCGAGGGCAAGCCGTGGATCCGAAACATCTGTCATGACGATGAACCGTGCTCCTACGTGCCGAGCAACCGCCGCTGCCATGAGACCTATCGGGCCTGCACCAGTAATCAAGACATCTTCTCCAACGAGAGGAAAACTTAGTGCAGTATGAACTGCATTTCCGAATGGATCAAAGATTGCTCCAAGATCTGGGTCTATGTCGTGGGGGTGCACCCAGACATTAGATTCAGGAATCACTATAAATTCTGCGAAGGCGCCGTCTCGATTTACTCCAACGCCAGATGTACGAATACACATCTGGCGGCGGCCTGCTCGACAGTTACGACAGTTGCCACACACAATGTGGCCCTCTCCTGATACTCGAGCCCCAACATGTACATCACGAACGTGGGATCCAATTTCCACGACCTCGCCGTAGAACTCATGGCCTGGGATGATGGGCGGCTTGATACTTTTTGCCGCCCAAGGATCCCACGCTTCAATATGCAGGTCGGTACCGCATATTCCAGTGCGAAGTACGCGAATCTTCACGTCGCGATCCCCAGTTTGTGGTTCCGGGCGTTGGGTTAGTTCGAGTCCGGGTGCATCGACTGATTTAAACAATGCAAGCACGTATTTGGCCTTCCCGTTGTTGTTGAACCCATAGTTCGCTGGTTATGAGCGCTCGTCAAGTATCAAGGAGAGAAGGTCTTCTGGGGCGAAATTAGTTGGCCATTTCGGATTATTTCGACCGATTCCCTTGGCAATAACAAAGGAGGCTCTCTCTTGTGGACTATCACTTCCATGCCCGCCTTCATCAACGTGTCCATGATCAGTTGTGAGCACGAGCAGCCATTCTTCTTTGTATCTGCCGACTCGCTGTTCTAACGCATCGTGCAATCGAGCGAGGTGAGCATCAACGCGGCCTATCGCTTCAATGTAGGGCGAACCAACGACGCCGTGGCTATGTCCGGCTTCATCGGCGTCACAGAAGTAGACGAAACTCACGTCGGGTCCGAATTTCTCCATGGCAAAGACCGCAACCGTCGCGATCTCCGCGTCAACCCTTTCATAGCCGTAGGTCTCACCATCGCGGACTATAACTCGATGCAGGTTTGCTCGTGACTGTTCCCGCCGTTCATGAATAACCGGGCCGACGCCAGCAGGATCTACTAGCGGAGGCCAACCTGCTGCAGCAAAAGTGGTAGTCGACTGATCTTGATAGTAGGCGCGGCTTAATACGTCTGGCCGATACAGCAAGTTGTGCCCAGAGAAACGGTTATCAACAACCGCGTGTTGGGCATGCGTAGAACCTGTCAGCAAAGTGGACCAACCAGGGCCCGAAAGGGTCGGAGCGTCCATGGTCAACTCAGTGAAATGCCCAGACTCTTTGAGCGATTTCAACATGGGGGCGCGCCCTGAATCCAGCGCGGTCTGCAGGATTAAGCCGTCTATTCCAACCAGGAGAACCTTTGTCTTCACTTCCCACCCCGAGACCTTTTGAGCTCTGAAAATATTTTAAGGCTTAACCATAGAGGCTAGTTCGGTGGCCATCGCATCGTTCAGTTTTTTTCGGTAAAGTAAAGAAGGTGCACGGAATTAGAATGGTTTGGGCGAAATGAGGAGGGCGAGCCAACATGTCAGATATTCGGAAGCAGAAGAAAATTGAACGGCAAGCACTCCAAGAAATCCAAGCCGAAAACCGAATGCAGGAGGACCGCCGCAGTATGTTTCGGATCTATGGAGTGGGGGCTATTGCTCTACTCGTCCTAATTGGAGCTGTGGCCTTCTCGATGATTTCGGGTCAAAAGGATAAGTCTCGACTTGTGACTGCTGCGTCGAAACCAATAGTTGGCGTTCAAACTGTGGCCGGGTTTACTCGAAATCACACATCCAAGCGGGACTCCTTCTTACGTGTGCCACCAATGGGCGGGGATCATGCCCCGGATTTCACTAATTGTGGAATCTACTCATATCAGGTTGACAGTTGGCGTGCCGTGCACTCTTTGGAGCATGGAGCAGTTTGGGTTACCTACCGCCCTGACTTGCCAAAAAAGCAGATTGCCGTGTTAATCGATCAAGCAAAAACTCGACCCTATGAAATTTTGAGTCCCTTCGCGGGCCTTCCATCATCGGTAGTAGCCAGCGCCTGGGGAAAGCAATTAAAACTGAGGGATGCATACGACCCTCGTTTGGCAGTTTTTTTACAAGCGTATTTACAAGGCCCCCAGACACCAGAAGTCGGTGCAGCCTGTTCTGGTGGGGCACAGGGCTGACATGATAGAAATTCGCGGTTAATGGTGAAAATGCCGATTGAAATCAACGATAACTCGGCGCTTATCGTTGTTGACGTTCAAGAAGGTTTCGACGATGAATCCCTCGTAAACAAGCGTAACAATCCCGATGCCGACCGGAACATCGAAGCCATTATCAAAGCATGGGAGAAGTCGCGGCGACCTATTGTGGTTGTGCAACATAATTCAGTTTCCGCCGGAAGCGTCCTCAACCCTTCAAAGCCAGGCAACGCGCTTAAGCCATATGTCAGAAGTGTTAAGCCGGATTTAGCGGTCACCAAATCGGTTAACTCTGCCTTTTATGGAACGCCGGATTTGGACCTATGGTTGAAGTCCTCTGGTATTCATCAGATTGTGATTGTTGGAATACAAACGAACATGTGTTGTGAGACGACCGCCAGAATGGCTGGCAATTTGGGTTACGACGTCATATTTGTCCCTGATGCCATGCACACCTTTGACGCAACAGGTCCAGACGGAGTGGTAATTTCCGCTGACGAAATCACCCGCGCCACTGTGGCAAGTTTATTCGATGGAGGCTTTGCCAAGATCGCCTCGACTTCCGATCTACTCTGAAAAAAGAGGTCCTCCACCGTGTCGGCGAATATGAAGTACGCCCACATTGAGCGAGAGCGTCGGTATCTCGTTCTAGGAAGCGAGGATAAAAATACCCCGATGAGAAACCTTCTCATTTATGACCGTTATCTAATTGAATCATCTCTCCGGTTGCGTCGTATTGAAGAAGAAGGCAGGTCAATCGTCTTCAAACTAGGACAAAAAATCAGAATTGGCGAAGACCATGCTTTGAAGATTGCGCACACAACAATATATATAACCGAGAACGAGTTCAATGCGCTGCTCGCTTTACCAGCCAAAGTATTAGTAAAGAAGCGTTCAATATTTCCTCTCGATGAGAGATTTACCGGTGGAAAGTTGGCGGGTACCTCGTCTGAAGATTTACTATTGATGCTCACGGAATACGGAGCCAGATAGATGTCGCATACCAGTCCTAAGATTTACGCCCATCGCGGTGCGTCAGTTGATTTTCCTGAACACACGCGCGCGGCGTATGAGGCAGCTATCCATCAAGGCGCCGACGGTTTCGAGTGCGATGTTCGCCTAACCAAGGACTCCGTTCCTATTCTCTGGCATGACCCAACGATGGAAAGAACCGCTGGATATACAGGTGATATCGCCGCACTTACCTTTAGCCAGATTCAAGATCGGTATCCGCAAGTTTTCCGTTTTACGGACTTTCTGGAATTGGCTATGACCTTCAAGAAAGATTTGGCGATCGAGACGAAGCACCCGGTGCCATCAGGACGTAAGATTGAGAATGTAATCCTTGAAGAGCTAAAGAAATATGAGAGCCAAATTGCTGAGGCCGCTATAGAAATATCCTTGATGTCGTTCTCCTGGTTTGCCATTGAGAGCCTTTTCCGCAGTCAGGAACGAAATACCGTGATGCTTCTAGACGGCACAAGGGGACGAATTCTTCAGAAACGATCCTCGGCTAAAACTCTTGGACCGAGCATCGAAATGATAAAGGGACGACCTGAGATCATGACCTTCGCCAAAGAAAATGGAAAACGACTCTTTATTTGGACGGTTGATGAAGCCAGTGATGTTGAGTTTTGCGCCCAAAACGGCATAGACGTCGTGATTACCAATAACCCGGCTCAAGCGCGGAAGGTGCTCGGCTATTCTTAGCCAATGAGCACTTATGCCTATCTAGGACCTACGGGAACCTTTACTGAGGCGGCGCTCCAGAAAATCACCTCGGATGCGGATCACTTGATCCCTTATGCAAATGTCACGGCCACCCTGAACGCGGTACGGAAAGGCCAGGCGGAGTTTGCCCTTGTTCCTATCGAGAATTCAATTGAGGGCGTCGTCGCACGCACACTGGATGAACTAGCTACAGGAGACCCGCTTGTAATAACGGGGGAAGTGACACTGCCAGTTTCGTTCGCTTTGATGACCAAGCCCGAGACCGTTGTCATCAATAGCATCGCGACCCATCCTCACGGGGAATCACAGTGCAGAACCTATATTGCCAATAATTATCCAAATGCTGAGGTTATTGCGACTGCTTCGACGGCGGCAGCTGCTGAAGCATTATCACGAGGTGAATTTGATGCGGCAATTGCTGCGCCGGTAGCAGCTGCGCGGTACGGATTGAAGATTGTCGCCGAGAACATAGGTGATAATGAAGGAGCGATAACGCGCTTCGTGCTCGTATCCAAGCCCGGCAGCCACCCTGCCCCGACTGGGCATGATCGAACATCTTTGGCGGCATTCATCGGGATTGATCACGCCGGCGCCCTATTAGAGGTGCTTACCGAGTTTGCGGTTCGTGGAGTCAACCTGACCTTCATCCAGAGCCGGCCTACTGGTCGCGAACTTGGCCACTACCATTTCATTATCGACGCAGAGGGCCATATTGATGAGGCAAGAGTCGGCGACGCCCTTACTGGCCTACGTAGGATTTGCGAAGATATTCGATTCTTGGGCTCATATCCGCGCGCCGATGAAATGGCACCAACTACACCGAAGAACATGAGCAATGAATCTTTTTCTGAATCCAGAAAATGGCTGGACGAAGTACGACATGGGCGGGCAATATGATCGATATTAAGTATGTTCGTGAAAACTCCGATGTAGTGCGGGCTTCCCAAACTGGCCGAGGAGAAGACCCATCAATTGTTGACAGGGTATTAGCAGCCGATGATGCTCGCCGTGCTGCGATTGTCGAGTTTGAATCACTACGTGCTGAGCAGAATATTTTCTCCAAGTCAGTTGGCGCCGCAAAGGGCGCTGAACGCGATGGTCTCCTTGAAAACGGCAAGACCCTTTCTGCACGAGTGAAAGCGGCAGATACACGCAGGGCAGAAGCTGAGAAAGATACGCAGGAGATCGCACTTTTGCTTTCGAACGTTCTTGACCCTGCCGCACCGATTGGCGGGGAAGAAAATTTTGTAGTTCTAGAAGAGATAGGCACGCCCCGAGACTTTTCAAAGATGGGGTTTGAACCCAAGGATCACCTCGAACTCGGGACGTTACTTGGCGCCATCGACACAGAACGGGGCGCAAAAGTTGCGGGGTCTCGTTCCTATTACTTAACTGGAGTAGGCGCGCTTCTTGAATTCGCACTGGTCAACTACGCAATTTCCAGTGCCGTCAAAGCAGGATTCACTCCAGTAATAACTCCTGTCCTCGTTAACCCTCCAGCAATGCAGGGAACGGGCTTCCTTGGTCAAGCATCAGAGAATGTCTACCATCTAGAGCAGGATGACGTTTATCTGGTTGGAACGAGCGAGGTTGCGCTCGCCTCTTTCCATATGGATGAGATTCTCGACGGCGAGAAATTGCCCCTTCGCTATGCAGGTTATTCATCCTGCTTCCGCCGTGAAGCAGGCTCATACGGCAAAGACACTCGCGGCATCTGGCGCGTACATCAATTCGACAAGGTCGAGATGTTCTCTTTCTGCAAGCCAGAGGATGCAGTGGCAGAGCACCAGCGTCTCCTGCAATGGGAGAAAAATTTTCTCAATGCTATGGAAATTCCGTATCGAGTAATCGATGTTGCATCAGGTGACCTTGGATCCAGCGCAAACCGCAAATTTGATTGCGAAGCTTGGATACCGTCTCAAGGGATGTATAAGGAAGTAACAAGTACGTCGAACTGCACTGAGTTTCAATCGCGGCGCTTGAATATAAGAATGAAGGAAGGCCAGGTAACCAAACCGGTGGCGACTTTGAACGGAACCCTAGTTGCCACAACACGGATGATCGTCGCGATTCTTGAAAACCATCAGAATGCAGATGGCACCGTTAATGTGCCCGCTGCTCTTCAGCCATTCCTAGGAATGACCAGATTTGAGTTGGTGTGACCCGACGCCCCAAACTTATTGCTACAGATTTAGATGGAACGATCGTCGCTCACTACGGGGACATTTCTCAAAGAACAATAAATGCTTTCAGGCGAGCCCACGAGATGGGCATCGAGATTTTTTTCGTTACTGGTCGGCCACCTCGATGGATGCCGGAGATCAAGGATGCTTTTGGAATTGGATCGGCGATTTGTGGCAATGGGGCGATGCTCTACGACCTACATGAAGGCAAAGTCATAGAGCAATGGCTTCTTCCAGTTGAGGCACAGCTAGAGGCGGTAAAGAGACTTCGATCTTCAATTCCCCAGATCTCATTCTCGGTTGAGAGCGCCGATTACTTTCATCGAGAGAAAGTTTACATACCTCGTTGGGATGTCGGCCTAGACAATGTCGGTGTTGAACAGATTGAAGAGATTATGAGTGCGCCGGCATTGAAACTACTTGCGCGTTGCTCGGCTCAAGAGTTGAGCTCGGATGAAATGTTAGCAATCGCCCATCGTGAACTTGACGGACTCGTGACTGTTACACATTCAAACCCGTACGATTCACTGTTGGAGATCTCAGCCCTTGGTGTCTCGAAAGGTTCAACTCTTGCAATAATGGCGAAACGATTGGGGATCGCCGCTGAGGATAGCGTCGCATTTGGCGATAATCCCAACGATTTTTCAATGCTTGCCTGGGCTGGTCGATCCTATGCAATGGCAGATGGCCATCCTGATGCGAAAATTCACGCGAAAGATATTGCGCCGGCCCATACCGATGATGGAGTTGCGGTAATTCTCGAGGAATTGCTTCAACTTCCTGCTTAGCCCTGCTCTCATGTAGATTACGCCGCGGAGGGCTCGCATAGCGGCCGAGTGCACCGGTCTTGAAAACCGGCAAGGGAAACCTTCGAGGGTTCAAATCCCTCGCCCTCCGCCATTTTTGTCCAGGTGTGGTTTATTTCATAACCCGTACGTACCAGTATGGCTAGTCAGGGTCCCCCTACGGCGATTAACTTCTCCTTAACGTGCTCGGCTCAAGGCCGGCCAAAAGGAGCTGTTGCATGTCTGGAGTTTTCTCAGGTACGAGAGCCAAAATCGCGGAGCGCACTTTGCGCACCGACCGCTGGTGGTTACAACCCGCCATCACTGTGGCCGTACTCACTTCCTTTATTATCTATGCCACATTTCGAGCATTTGAAGCGAAGTTCTATTTCGCTGAGCCGCTGATCTCACCTTTCTATTCACCCTGTTTAACCTCTGCTTGCCCTGAGAATGGATCGCTACTCGGACATCCTTTTGGAACAGTCGTCCTCTTTGGCATGGCCGTGTCGCCTGCACTATTTATTTTGATCTTCCCTCTCGGTTTCCGTATGACGTGCTACTACTACCGTAAGGCCTACTACCGCTCCTTCTGGCGCTCACCACCAGCGTGCGCGGTTGCCGAACCTCACTCGACGTACACGGGTGAAACAAGAGCACCTTTGATCTTGCAGAACGGGCATCGCTGGTTCTTCTTCGCAGGTCTTGTCTTCAATGTCATTCTTACCATTGATGCCATCCTGGCTTTCCGAAATGGGCATGGCCAGTGGGGCCACATGAGTGTCGGCACTTTAGTTCTCCTTGCCAACGCGACCCTTCTCTGGCTGTATTCGGCTTCTTGCCACACCTGCCGTCACACAATTGGTGGTCGTCTGAAGCATTTCTCCAAACATCCGCTTCGATACAAGTTGTGGACCTGGGTTTCCATCCTTAACCACAAGCATGCGAACTTTGCTTGGGTCTCACTCTTCGGCGTTGCCTTGGCCGATGTCTATGTTCGTTTTGTCGCGTCCGGTTCGATCACGAACTTTTACTTCTTTTAATAGTCCATTAATGGGGAGCCACAGATGAGTAATTTAGAGAAACACCGATACGACGTCGTAGTTATTGGGGCGGGTGGCGCCGGGCTTCGGGCGGCCGTGGAAGCGCGTGAAGCGGGTCTTCGCGTCGCCATTATTTGCAAGTCCCTTTTTGGAAAAGCTCACACCGTTATGGCTGAGGGTGGAGTCTCTGCGTCCATGGGAAACGTCAATTCAGACGACAACTGGATGGTGCACTTTCGCGACACGATGCGCGGCGGAAAATTCCTCAACCATTGGCGGATGGCCGAACTACACGCCAAAGAATCATCAGATCGTGTCTGGGAATTGGAAACCTGGGGTGCGCTCTTTGATCGAACTGCTGAGGGGAAAATCAGCCAGCGAAATTTTGGCGGCCATCAATTTCCTCGTCTGGCCCACGTAGGAGATCGAACTGGCCTAGAGCTGATCCGTACTATGCAACAGCGCATCGTTGCGATGCAGCAGAAAGATGCACGCGATCACGGCGACGCCGAAGGTTTTATTAAAGTCTTTCCCGAATTGACGATCACCGAAATTCTCAAAGAGGGTGGCAAAGTTGCCGGCGCATACGGCTATTGGCGTGAGAATGGAAATGAAGTTGTTTTCGAAGCTCCAGCAGTCATCCTTGCTACAGGCGGAATCGGAAAATCATTTAAGGTGACGAGTAACTCCTGGGAAGGTACGGGGGATGGTCACGCGCTAGCCGTTAAAGCTGGCGGACGATTAAAAGATATGGAATTTGTGCAGTTTCATCCGACCGGGATGATCTGGCCACTATCCGTCCGCGGACTTCTGGTTACGGAATCAGTGCGTGGGGACGGTGGTGTCCTCACTAACTCTGAAGGTAAACGCTTCATGTTTGATTACATTCCGGCCGTATTTAAAGAGATGTATGCCGACAACGAGGCTGAAGGAGATCGTTGGTACAACGATCAAACCAACAACCGTCGGCCGCCCGAGTTGTTGCCTCGCGATGAAGTTGCCCGTGCGATTAACTCTGAGGTCAAGGCAGGGCGCGGTTCACCACACGGTGGAGTATTCCTAGACGTATCCAAACGTATGCCTGCCGATGTGATTAAGAAGAAGTTGCCAAGCATGTGGCATCAATTTAAGGAACTTGCAGATGTTGACATAACGTTGACGGCCATGGAAGTTGGCCCGACATGTCACTATGTCATGGGTGGAATCGAAGTTGAGCCAGATACCGCCGCGGCCGCAGGCGTGCCGGGCCTTTTTGCGGCCGGGGAAGTTGCCGGTGGCATGCACGGTTCCAATCGATTAGGTGGCAATTCATTATCGGATCTCCTGGTCTTCGGTCGTCGCGCTGGGGCAGGCGCCGCCGAGTATGCAAGGGGCAATTCCAGCGTTTCAGTTACCGATGCAACGATAAAGGGTGCAAGTGAGCGGCTAAATGCACCATTTACCGGCAACGGAGATGAGAACCCCTACACCCTTCATGCTCAATTGCAGGAAGTCACCAATGATTTAGTGGGCATTATCCGTACTCGCACTGAATTGGAAGAGGCGATTGTGAAATTAGCCGAACTCCGAGCGCGTGCGGCGAAGGTAAAAGCCGTTGGCGGTCGTGAATTCAATCCAGGGTTCCATTTAGTCCACGATTTGGACAATATGTTAATTGTCTCTGAATGTATTGCGCGATCTGCCTTGCAGCGAGAGGAGTCACGTGGAGGGCATACTCGCGATGATTTCCCAAAAATGGATGCGAAGTGGCGCCAGGTAAACTCGATTTCAACATGGGATGGCTCGAAGGTCAGCGTCGTGACTCAAAAGTTGCCGAGCATGCCCAAGGAACTCTTTGATCTTTTTGATCCGCACGAGCTAGAGAAGTACTTAACGCCAGAAGAAATGTCGGCATCGGAAGGTGGGGCCAAGTGAGCGCGATCAAGAAGATGGTCAAACTTAGGATTTGGCGCGGAGATGCTAGAGACGGCGCACTGCAAGATGTAGAAGTTGAGGCTAATGAGGGTGAAGTTGTTCTCGACATCATTCACCGCGTACAGGCCACACAGATGTCAGACTTGGCGGTACGTTGGAACTGCAAGGCCGGCAAGTGCGGGTCTTGTTCGATGGAGATCAATGGAAAGCCTCGCCTTGCCTGCATGACCAGAATGAATATGTTCGAAGAGGGCGAGACCATCACAGTCACCCCGCTTCGTGCGTTCCCGGTTATTCGCGATCTTGTCACTGATGTTTCTTTCAACTACAAGAAGGCGATGGAAATCCCGGCTTTCGAAGGTCCTAAAGATTTGGGCCCCGGTGAGTATCGGATGCAGCAAGTGGATGTCGAGCGCAGCCAAGAGTTCCGCAAGTGCATCGAGTGTTTCCTTTGTCAGGACACATGCCACGTCATCCGTGATCACGAAGAGAACAAGAAGTCCTTTGCGGGACCTCGCTTCTTCATCCGGATTGCAGAGTTGGACATGCACCCTCTGGACACATTGCGCAACCGCAAGCAGACGGCTCAAACCGAGCATGGCTTGGGAATGTGCAATATCACCAAGTGCTGCACCGAGGTCTGCCCTGAGCACATCAGAATCACCGATAATGCGATCATTCCCATGAAAGAGCGCGTTGTGGACGTAAAATACGATCCACTTCGGTGGTTGGGCAGCAAAATCAGCAAACGCGAGGGTATTGTTTAGTACATGCGATTAATTCTTCGTTGGATCGTTTTAGCTTTAGCCATTTGGGCCGCAACAGCGATAGTTCCAGGCATTACGGTCCACGGGGGCGCCCGCACTTATCTCTGGGTGGCCCTACTTTTTGGCCTGATCAACGCAGTGCTCGGGTCCCTTATCAAGATTCTTACATTTCCAGTCACGCTGATCACTTTTGGTCTTTTTATCTGGGTAATCAATGCGGCAATGCTCGAACTCACCGCGAGGTGGAGCACCAAGTTGGACATCAAAGATTTTTGGACAGCTTTGCTTGCAAGTTTGATCATTAGCGTCGTTAGCAGCTTCCTTCGTGGCTTCTACAGGAAGACCACACCATTCTAAAGGCCGCTCGCTGGGTCGCACTTGGTGGAATTCTTGGCTCGCTTCTTCGTTGGGGTCTCGCCTCTGTATTTGCTGATACTCGCGCGGGAACGCTGGCGGCGAATTTACTTGGGGTGGCGCTTGCCTCACTATTCCTCGTCCTCATGGAGCATCGCGGAAGTGATGCAATGCGACATTTCCTATTGCCGGGATTCTGTGGCGGACTAACTACTTTTTCTTCCGTGGCACTTCAGTCCGTGACGGTTGGAACAGGCCTTCCTGCGTTCAGCCTTGATATTAGATACTTTCTCGAAACGGTAATTTTAAGTTTAATAGTTGTCGCGATTGTGATCCCGGCGGCGCGAAAGTTTTTTGCGGTGCAAAAATGAAGGCGCTTTTTGTCATCGTAGGTGCGGCGTTTGGTGCGCCAAGTAGATATCTTTTGGACCAGTACCTGAGAAGATTCATTAGATACCCATACGGAATTCTGATTATCAATGTATTGGGATCATTTGTCATCGGCCTCACCGTCGCCCATTCATCCAACGGCACAATCGCTTTCTATCATGTGAATCAGGTAAGTCCAGTTCATTACCTGATTGCCATTGGCTTCGCTGGCGCTTTCACGACGTGGTCGACGTTCATGTTGGATCTCTATCTTGCCTTCGAACTCAAGCAGTACAAGAGCGCAGCTACAAACCTTCTACTTTCACTAGTACTGGGACTCGCCGCGGCCTGGCTTGGATTCCAACTAGTGCAGTAAAGAGGCCATCCATGCCTCGATCTCATCAGGATGACGCGGAAGGCCGTTGCTCAATATTCTGCAACCATCTTCAGTAACTACGACATCGTCTTCAATTCTGATGCCAATGCCTCGGAATTCTGGTGCGAAAAGTTCATCGTCAGGCTGGATATACAGCCCTGGTTCTACTGTCAGAACCATGCCGACTTTGAGTATTCCCTCCGCGTACTGGTTTTTTCTAGCCTCCGAGCAGTCGTGAACGTCTAGCCCCAACATGTGGCTGACGCCATGAAGAGTCCAACGGCGGTGTAGACCCATTTCAGGTAGGAGTGACTCCTCGGCGCTAATAGAGAGGACACCCATATCAGCAAGGCCCTGCGCGAGTACCCGTTGTGACGCTTCATTGATATCGGTCCAGTCGGCCCCGGGCTTTACGGCGGCAAAGCCGGCCTTCTGTGCTTCATATACAAGCATGTACAGAGAGCGCTGTGCGGGCGAGAACTTGCCGTTAACAGGAAGGGTGCGAGTCACATCTGCGGTGTAGTACGAATCCCTCTCTGCACCTGCATCTATAAGAATCAATTCTCCCGGTTTTACATCACCGTCATTTCGAATCCAGTGAAGGGTGCAAGCGTGTGAACCAGAGGCAGCGATCGTGTTGTAGCCAGTGTCATTGCCTTCAATGCGTGATCGCCCAAAGAAGGCGGCCTCAACTACGCGCTCGCCACGTGGCGTGTTGACTGCAGCAGGGAGGACTCGGACCATATCTGCGAAACCACGCGCAGTCGTGTCGCACGCTTCCTGCATTTCGTTGATCTCGTATTCATCTTTGATCATGCGAGCCCCAGATACGAAGGTCAGAAACTCCGCCTCATGTTCGTGAACTTTAATCTTGTCGTCGAGGGAATTGTCTTCTCCTCGTATAACCAGAGTCTCCTTTTCACTCTTTAACAATTCGGCCATCGTATCGAGGTGTCGCGTCTCAATCTCATATCGCGCTTGCGCTTCCTCCGTAGTGAAACGCCGCCCAACCCATAGTTCGCCGTAACGGGTATCGCGGTAGAAGGCGTCGGTATCTCGAGTCGAGCGGGGATTGATAAAGAGAAGTGGCTTGTGTCCAGCACCAGTTGGCTCCATGACGAAAACCGCATCGGCTGTCGCTTCAACCCCTGCAACGCCGGTGTAGTACGCAAAAGCTGAGTGAGGTCTGAAGTTGAAGTCTGAATCATTGCTACGAACTTTGAAGTTGCCCGCTGGAATTACCAAGCGGATACCGCCGAAGGCCTCCGAAAGTGAATCGCGTCTGGCAACGCACCATGGCACAGCAGGGGCAGCGCTGACTCCATGAAGAGGCGACTGCGCCCAGCCTGTCTTCATCAACTCGGCATAGGCTTCCGATGGCGCTGGGTCATGTGCCCGCTTGCTGGTCGTCGTTTTTTCGCTCATTTGCCTAGGGTACTCGCCAGTCATCGGCGAGCAAGGCGGCGCTTTTCGCGGTAATGAGCTAGTCAATTGCCTGTAAACTCCCCAAGTACTCGGAGACGTCGCATAGCCCGGTCGAGTGCGCCTCACTGCTAATGAGGTAGACCCCTTAAAGGGTCTCGGGGGTTCAAATCCCCCCGTCTCCGCCAAAGATTTATATACATCTGCTATCTTGCGCGATAAATTAGCAGAATGGAGAACGAGAAGGTCTTAGTCGAATTGGCGTTGATATCGGCACATGACGAAGTTGAGAACGTGCGGACCTTTGTATTTGAAAGAAAAAACCTTGAGTGGGTGGCTGGTCAGAGTCAGGCCTATGTACTTCCACAGGCGGGCGGGACGGAGGCAGAGAACCAGCGCTGGTTCACGATTGCTTCGGCACCAACAGAGGGAACAATTAATATTTCGACCCGGATATCTTCAAGCCCATTTAAGAAGGCGTTACATTCGCTAAATCCCGGTGACACAATCAAAGCGCATAGTTTGGGTGGAAAGTTCGTCTGGGAGGATGACTCCCCAGTGACGTTAGTTGCCGCAGGGATCGGTATCACCCCCTTCCGGAGCATTCTTCTGCAGAGAAATGCCACCAGTAAATCTCTCAATGCCACCCTTCTCTATTTCAACCGTACGGATGGAGTTCCATTCCAAAAGGAGCTGGAATATCTCGCTCACAAACACCCCGAATTCCGCATGAAGCTCATTGTCGGCGAACCGATTACGGCAGAGAAGATTTTCATGGCGGCCCCCTTGGCACGTGAGCAGGTTGTATATCTTTCCGGCCCGGCATCGATGGTTTCCAATATTGGCTCGGCGCTAAAGGAAACCGGGGTTGCCGTTAAACAAGATCGCTTCCCCGGATATGACGAGAGCAATTTCTAAAGAAGGTTTCAGAGAGACCAAAAACATAGCGGGACATCTGGTATTGACATCTTTGCCTGCCGATAGAATTCACGGGTGCTCCGAGGGCAGAGGGCTACTCAGGTAGCAACACTAGAAGGGTGTGCTCTGTGGCAACGTTTCGGATTGCAATAGTTGGTGCAGGCCCAGCCGGTTACTTTGCGGCCCAAGCGTTACAGAATCTGGCAAGTGAGGAGAAGTCTTTTGCTATCGACATGATTGAGCGCCTTCCCACCCCTTGGGGATTGGTTCGCAGCGGCGTAGCACCAGATCATCCAAAGATTAAGACTGTATCCAAGGTGTTCGAGAAAGTTGCCACCGCCGGAAACTTCCGACTCTTTGGCAACGTTGAACTTGGAACAGATGTCGCCACGGCTGACCTAATGGATAGGTATGACGCGGTAATCATCGCCACTGGATCCTCTCTCGGGCGCAAGCTTGGCATTCCAGGAGAAGAGCTCTTCGGATCGCTGTCGGCGGCGGACTTCGTTCCTTGGTACAACGGCCATCCTGATTACAGAGACCTCGTCGTACCTGTCGATTGCGATACCGCCGTAGTCATAGGCGCAGGAAACGTCGCTATGGATGTTGCTCGAATGTTGGCACTTGAGCCAAGCGAATTAGATGAGACTGATACAGCAGATCATGCCCTCGATGTTCTTCGAAAGAGCACGATTCGCAAGGTAATAGTATGCGCTCGCCGCGGCCCAGAACATGCAGCGTTCACCGCTCCGGAGCTTCGCGATTTGCCAAAACTTGAGCAGACCAACGTCATAATCGACGCAGCGGAGATTCAGGCTGCGCTGGCAAGGGTTGGAGACGAAGCAGAGAAAGATGTCAGGAGCAATCTTGCCGCGATGGAACTCATTACACAGACCGATAATTCAGGGCGCGATCGCACAATGGAATTCAAATTCTTTCTCGCTCCACTTGAAATTCGGGGCACAGACCGAGCTGAAGAAATAGTTCTTGGTATTAACAAAATTGAGGATGGCAAAGTTATCCCGACGGGTGAAACCATAACAATCCAATGCGGCCTTGTTATTTCGGCTATCGGTTATGAAGCTTCATCAATACATGGCGTTCCCTACGCAAAGGGCAAAGTTGAGAACGAAGATGGCCGTGTAGTTGGAACGAACGTCTATGCAGTCGGATGGGCAAAGCGTGGTCCCTCTGGTGTCATTGGCACCAACAAAAGCGATGCGAGCGATGTTGTTAAATTACTCATCGAAGATTTGCCAGCACAACCAAAGGATAAGGGCGATATCACCGACTTGATTGTTGGTCACCGCATAGTTACCCAGGAACATTGGGAGAAGATAAACGCTGCGGAAATTGCCAGGGGTGAGCCTTTAGGCAAGCCCCGAGTAAAGGCCGTAGTACGGCCAGAATTGCTCCAGTTGGGAGGGCTCTAAAAAGCAGGTAGGCTACACCTGCTTTACTCGCGGCCGTAGCTCAACGGATAGAGCATCTGACTACGGATCAGAAGGTTGGGGGTTCGAATCCCTTCGGCCGCACGAGTTCGACCTCTCTCGCCTTTCACTTGAGGGGTCGAACTTTTTTTATGAGGGTCGTTCAAATTCGCGTGCACCTTCGGTCAAGCTCATCGCTTCATAAACCTTCGCCTTAAGCCGTTTAGGGGTTAGGCGTTTGGAAGGGAACCTCGTTCCCGCTTCACTCACCTCGACTCGACGCGCGACCTCGAACTGGTCTCTTCCAAATGGCACGGCACAAACTGGGACTCCTCGCGCGAGTGCCTCCAATGTGGCTTTAACCAGTTTCTCGTCTGGATCCCAGTCGCACGGTCCCACAAGAGTGATATTTGAGGGCCAGTTCGGTTGATTTGGAGCTGAGAGCGAAATCTCGGCGCAAAACTTTCTAGGTGTACACGTCGCAGATCGCAACCAACTGGGCAAGTCGCATCTTTCGCTGTGCGCTCGGGAGTGAAGTCAGTGTCTTAGCAAATGCAACTCGACACCATATTTGATGTTGTTTCCTGCCGGTATCTACAATTTCGGAAAGAGCCGGTAGATGAATCTCTTCTGCAAGCATTCGCAGCACTCGATGCCCCATTGCCTCGTAATGTGTCACCAACTGGTGAACGGCCGACTCAACAGTGTGGGCATCTTTGGGATTTCGTACGGCCTGAATGCGCTCCCGTTCAAACTTAGTGGCCTCGAGTAATAAGTTTTCCTCGGTTCCAAACTGGCGAAGAATGGTCTGGACTGTGACCTCTGCCTTACTGGCATTCTTCCTGAGTTCATAGCCCCACTACTTGAAGGGCAGTGCCCAGATAGGCCGCTAGATCTAGTCGATGAGGAATTCCATCTCTCGATGGGCACGGTGTAAAGCCACTACGGATTTCTGTGTGAAAATACTCAGATGTCGATTGATTCCT
>JANMBV010000036.1:0-1873 GCA_031360585.1 Actinomycetes bacterium
GCTGCGGCTGAAGCATGGATTTCATCGATCGCTTTTGCGGTCTTGAGCCGTTTCACTCCATGCAACAAAAGTGCATTGAGCTGATGCATCCACTCTTGGTCGCAAACCTCCACAGTAGCTTCGGCTGAAACACCAATCGCACGAAGGACCTTGATGTAGTTATCCCTCCATGCCGCGATGCTTCCGCCATCCTTTACCCTAACAAATGGGCCCCGCCCAAGGACGGTCTCGAAGAGTGACTTCGATGCGTAGTACTGCGACAGATCTGCACGAATGTCGTTCACGAGAAACCAGCGTGTATCTGCCGCAAAGCGAAGGTCGAAGGAAGCGCGAAGTTCATAGGCGGCAGATAAACCATGTTGGACTTAACCATTCGGCTGAGACGGTAGATATTGGGGATTTAAATCCTCAAGCCACGCTGACCGGGCAGATTATCAATGGGTGCCCGCGCCGATGGCAAACCAAAGCGTGGTCGTCACAATCAGGCGGGCCATTTTTTGGGTTTGGGTCCTTGACTTGGGCCGATTTGCACAGGATCGCCTGCCTCTGCCGACACGGCGCCCGCAGCCCGTCCTGGCAGGCTCAAAGTCCACCGCACCAGCATTGCTGCCGACACACCCTGGCCTGCCACGGAGGCGCGCGTCCCTGCGGCAACGCCGTGCTGACGACTGCTGGCACATGCCTGGCTCCAGCCAGCGTATGCACCCCACGCAAGACAGGCTCCACGTAGCGCGTAAATTCAAACAGTCTGCTGCGCCGCCTTCCACGCCGCCAGCTCAGACGGCCGCAGTCCGTATCGGGCCAACACCCCTTCATGCAAGCGACGCAGTTCCTGCACGACCAGGGCCTGCAGCTCATCGCGGTCGGCCGGGGGCACTTGCGCCATAGGCTGCGCAATGGCTGCCAGCGTGTCGGCTTCAGGGTGTTGCACCACCTCGCGGATGGTTTGCCTGATCAGCTCTCGATAGGCCAGCCGGGTCGGGCTCGGCCAGCGCCTGCTTGATGGCCAGGTATTCCTGCGTTGAGCGCTAGTCGGCCCAGACATACAAATCGCGCAGTAGTTCCACCCGCGTCAATTCGTACACGCCCAGCGTGGCGCCGCTGTAGGCCTGCTCGGGCTGTGGCGCAGTTTATTGAACTGCGCCACTCAAATGGCGCAGTTTTGCGAATGCTCGGCGCCGCAGGCGCTTGCTTTTGAGCGTTTCAGGCGACGTGTGAGCAAATTGGTGCGGGCTGCCCTGACTGGGCAATACAGACAGCTGGCGTTCAACCACCGGTGGCCCCCCATCCCTGCCTTCCCCCAAAAAGGGAAGGAGCAAGACGGGGCTGAGTAGTTACCGAATTACACATCAAATAGGCATCTAGCCCAAGCAAAACAAGCGTCAGCAGCTACTATTTTTATAGCATTGATTCGTCAAAGCTGAAATTGCCCTTACCAGGCTCTGCACCCCTCACGCAGTTTCGCGGTCGCGACTATGAGCGGGTTCGTCTTTGTAGGGGCGATACCAACCCAGCCCGGCTTCGGTCGTGGTTGCAGGCTTATATTCGCAGCCGATCCAGCCGCTGTAACCGATGCGGTCGAGGTGCGCGAACAGAAATGGGTAGTTGATCTCGCCTGTGCCCGGTTCGTGGCGGCCGGGGTTGTCGGCGAGCTGGATATGGCCGATGCGCGGCAGATGTTTTTCCATCGTCGCGGCCAGCTCGCCTTCCATGCGCTGCGCGTGGTACAGGTCGTATTGCAGGAAGGCGTTGTCGGCGCCAACCTCGTCCAGAATCGCCAACGCCTGGTCCGTGCGGTTCAGGTAGAAGCCTGGAATGTCGAAGGTGTTGATGGGTTCGATCAGCAGTCGCAGGCCCTCTTTTTTGAGCTCGG
>JANMBV010000061.1:0-4264 GCA_031360585.1 Actinomycetes bacterium
GTGCGCCCGGAGGGACTCGAACCCCCAACCTTCTGATCCGAAGTCAGAAGCTCTATCCGTTGAGCTACGGACGCCAACTCAGAAAGGATACAGGCTCGAGGTCTCAGATGACTAAGCGAGAAAAACTAACCCTAGGGCGAAAACTCCATAGAGCCCGGAAGATAAGGCCAAACGAGTGGATGTGAATCGCTTGGTGCGCATCAGCAAGAGTAAATAGAGGATGCCGATAATCGTGATCACGCCCGAAAGCAGAAGCGGTCCGTCAAAGTGCCATGGCGTAAATAGAATACCCAAACCTGACGGGACGGTTGCCTGGATCATCATTGCCCCGCTGATATTGGCCAAGGCAAGCGAAGTCTTTCCCTGTTTCACCCAGATAATGGCATTCATTACCTCCGGTAATTCAGTGGCAACAGGGGAAAGCAACAGCGCAGTAACCGCAGCGGAGAGTCCAAGTTGCGGACCTGCCCATTCGAGTTGAGCCACAAACAACTGAGATGCCGCGAAAATGATTACAAGAGTGACAGCGGTTTGGACCAGCACGGCCCACCCAGAGGGTGTCTTCCTATTGGGCTGCAGCTTCAGCGGTTCAAGGTCAACGCTTGAATGAACTTCCGCGTCGGCTCGCATCTCCTTAAAGAAATACACACCGTATGCTGCAAAAAACAGTAACCCGCACCACGGTTTGAACGCAAAGGCAACGAGTCCGAGGGCCACCTTTACGACAAAGATGGAGAGAAACCACTTTTGATCGGTCGGAAGTCGGCTTAAGTCAACATCCTCTAGCAAATCGCGTTTGCTATTCCCATTTGAAGTGGCAAGAGATTTCTTCCGTCGCAACAACATCCATCCGGTAACACCGTAGGCAATTGTCGCCAGTACAAGTGGGCCGCCCATTGCCGCACCAACGCCGATGTCCTTTGACATCGGAGAGTGCCCCATAGTCACTGCAACAAGAGTCACCACACTCTCCGGAAGCGCGGTTCCGATCGCTGCCAATACAGTGCCAATTGCTAGGGTTCCCATATTCAAGCGAACGCCCAGCCATTCAACTGCATTTACAAACCATTCGCAGGCAAGATAGATCGCAGCTGCACATCCAAGGAGTAGGGCAATGTGCACTACCGTCATAAAGTTTTTTCCATCTCTAGAGAAATCACAAGGCTATCGGTCAATTGCGAACTGGCTAAATCCGCGATTACCCGCTGGCGATCTTCTATACTTCGGTTCTGGCTGAGCTTGTATTTTGCCTCGACATTGGTTACGCGAAGCGTCACCGCAACAATCCCGTGCAATTGCGCGTTCAAGTATTTTGGATCAGCCTCTAAAACACTCCATGGCGTATCTCTCTCGGTCTCATGTAAATCTGTGAGAGCGGAAACTATCTGACGCAGAAGCTCTATGTCCTCGCTCACTTCAACAACGCCACTTAGGTGGACGCTCTGATAGTTCCAGGTCGGCACAACTTTGTGATCTGTAAGTTTGCCTTCGTAGTTGGAAGGTGAGACGTAGGCCTGCGCACCGTGGATGATCGCCAAGCCTTGGGTCCCCGAATTAATTGATTTCCATTGCGGATTCGCTTTCGCCATGTGCATGACAAGGCGACCGAAATCTGATTCATCAATTGAGGATGTATCCCAGACACAGGGCATAAGCGTGGCGACAGGCAGGCCATCAGGGTTCACCGTCACCAAGTCAGCTGCTCTAGCCCGAGCGACAAACCCTGTTATCTCATTCCATTCGCTGATTTCGAAGTGCCGAGGGATATACACCTAGCGATTGTGCCAGTTCGGGCAATTGAAGTGCGTAAGGTACTTGACGGCGACGTCATTATGATGTCAAAATGACGTCATGAAGATGTCAAAATTCATTGATTTACTGTCGGCAGATCTCAAGGCCCTGGGGAAATTGGGAGGGACTGACCTAGAATCGGCCGTTTCACGCTTAGTTCCGACCCTCGAACCCGTTCTTCGAACGCGACTTCTCGAGGCTCTGACTGAAATCGCGGGCGAGTTCAACGATCAACTTCCAGGAGCTCGTGTCGAGGCAAGACTGGCCGGGGACGAAGTCGAACTCGTCTATCTCCAGGAGGATTCCGTTGCTAGGGAGACTCCCTCTGAGTTAAACGCTCGAATCACTCTTCGCCTTCCGGAAGATCTGAAATCCCGGATTGAAAGCGCTGCGACGAAGGAGGGTATCTCCCTTAATTCATGGCTCTTGAAAGCCAGCGAGAGGGGAAGTTTTTCAGTATCACTGGGAGGACGTCAACTAAAAGGAAAGGGGCGAAGCTGATGAAGACCACTACATCATTCACTATCGTGCGTGAGGAGTCATTCAACATCGAGAATCCCGAAGTCACGATTTCAACAATTTCAAGTGATGTGAGCATCCTGGAATCCACTGATGGAAGGTGTCATGTCATTATCTCCGGGAAACCTATGGGCGAATCTGAACTCGCCGAATTAGTGGAAATCACATCTTCAGGCAGAAAGCTTTCCATCCGCGTCGACAATGGTGGGCGAGGATTTCGCGGACTCTTTGGAGCAGGCTCGGTCCGTTTCTCAGCAGTTGTGCACCTGCCAAAATCCAGTGAACTCAAAATTACAGCAGTCTCAGCCGACATAGAAGTAAACCCAGCAGTGAAAACTCTAGATATCAAAACCGTCTCGGGAGATATCACGATTCTTCACAATCCAGAAGGCGCATGCAATCTCAAAACCGTCTCGGGAGATATCACCGCACATACTTTTTCTCGTTGCCAGTACTCACTCAAGAGTGTAAGTGGAGATATAAAAGTTAACCTGGCCCCAGGCCTAGAAGTTGATGTAGATGGAAAAAGTATTAGTGGGGACCTAGAATCCGAGATCTCTTTGAGCGCCAGTGATGATTCTTCATCGCGGACCGAGGAAGTAGTGACAATAACTACCTCCACAATAAGCGGGGATTTCTCGCTCGCCAGGAATTAAGAAGAGGGGAGGATGACAATGAGCATTTTGAGGAACGAGGGATTCCACACAGGCTTTACTCACGAGAGTGCAAGGCACAAGAACAATCCACTCCCGCTTAACATTTCCTGCACAGATCTCTATTTCCTACAAGTGTTGGGCAGATTTCAATAAATTCAGTCTTTGATACTGAGAGTCCCTGCGGGAATCACTCGGCGATACAAATAAACAATAATCGCGCCAATTAAAGCACCCACCAGAATGTCTGTTGGGTAGTGGATTCCGGCAATTATCCTCGCCATGCCAGTGAGCAGTGTAAGAACAGCAAGAAAAGTGGCAGTTCTTCGATCGTAATAGTAAATGGTTGCCACGAGCGCCACCATAAAGACGATGTGATGAGATGGCATTCCGCCATCAGCGCTATGTGGAACAAGTAAATGCACCTTTGAATCTGCGACAAATGGTCGTTGGCGAACATAGATCGCAGAAATTGATTCAGATATCACGATGGCGATCCCAAGGGGAATGGCAAGAATCACCGCTCCCTTAACTACAAGGTTTACTGCAAAACCTCTCGAACCAGCCTTGAGGGGGTGTGATTTGAGAATTTGGATAACAAACCACAGAGCGGCCAGCAATATCACGATGTATACGAGGTCATTCGAACAGATCCGTACAAGAGATGTGTGGTTTTCGCCCCAGCTATTGAGGGACCTGACTAACGAAGAATCAATTGACATCTGAGTATTTTCACACAGAAATCCGTAGTGGCTTTACACCGTGCCCATCGAGAGATGGAATTCCTCATCGACTAGATCTAGCGGCCTATCTGGGCAGCGCCCTTCAAGTAGCGGGGCTATGAACTCAGGAAGAATGCCAGTAAGGCAGAGGTCACAGTCCAGACCATTCTTCGCCAGTTTGGAACCAAGGAAAACTTACTACTCGAGGCCACTAAGTTTGAACGGGAGCGCATTCAGGCCGTACGAAATCCCAAAGATGTCCACAGTGTTGAGTCGGCCGTTCACCAGTTGGTGACACATTACGAGGCAATGGGGCATCGAGTGCTGCGAATGCTTGCAGAAGAGATTCATCTACCGGCTCTTTCTGAAATTGTTGATACCGGCCGGAAACAACATCAAATATGGTGTCGAGTTGCATTTGCTAAGACACTGACTTCACTCCCGAGCGCACAGCGAAAGATGCGACTTGCCCAGTTGGTTGCGATCTGCGACGTGTACACCTGGAAAGTTTTGCGCCGAGATTTCGCTCTCAGCTCCAAATCAACCGAACTGGCCCTCAAATATCACTCTTGTGGGACC
>JANMBV010000070.1:0-2501 GCA_031360585.1 Actinomycetes bacterium
GATCTTTTTGAGCAGCCCTAGTATGTTGCCTACTCCACAATCTCAGCCACGTTCTCACCGTCGTGACACGACGGTGAGAACATAGGCCGAAGCGCTTTGCTTACCACCATTGACTTACCTAAGTTAGTACGGTAAGCTTCCTGACCTATGAAACTAAAGAACGCGGGAAAACGCCACAAGACATTTCCTCTTGAGATGGAGGATAATTTACACAAAGCTCTAAAGTATAAAGCGATCGAGTCCGATCAGACGCTTCATTCTTACATCATCGAAGCACTGACAGCTAAGGTGCAAGAAGAGCGGGCGCATTACATTGTATCTAGCCGCCAAGCCGCGAACTCCAGTGAGAGAAAAAAATGAGCGCTCCTTATATTAATGGCTCGTCGGTGTGGCCTCTTCGGTGCTCTGAGAATGAGCCGGTTCAAATAGTTAGCGGGGACGTCCGAGATAAGCTGTCGTCCCTGCCCGATGAGACGGTTCACTGTTGCGTGACATCACCGCCATATTGGGGAATGCGCGATTATGGTTATCGTGGCCAAATTGGCGCGGAAGGTACGATTGAAGAATACATTTCGAACTTAGTTTCCTGTTTTAGAGAAGTACGTCGTGTGCTGAGAGCCGATGGCACGTTTTGGCTGAACATCGCAAACACATACACCTCTGGTGGCCGCGGCTGGCGGGATAAGGATATCAAGAATCAAGGGCGGGCTATGTCTTATCGCCCCGACACGCCCGAAGGATTAAAGCCCAAGGACTTAATCGGTGTGGCTTGGATGCTGGCGATGTCTCTCCAGCGTGACGGCTGGTACCTTCGCTCTGACATCATCTGGCATAAGCCGAATTGTCAACCTGAGTCCGTCAAAGACCGAGTAACGGTTTCGCATGAGTATCTGTTTATGTTCTCGAAAAGCGAGAACTATTACTTTGATCAAGAAGCCATTAAAGAACCTACAGCGGATGGGAAAGGACGCAAGAACAAGCGTACGGTCTGGCAAATCAATACCGAACCATGCAAGGAAGCTCACTTTGCCGTTTTTCCACGCGCACTCGTTCGCCCCTGCATTCTCGCAGGATCTCCCAAGGGTGGACTGGTACTTGATCCGTTTCTTGGAAGTGGGACAGTCGGCATCGTCGCGATCGAAACAGGTCGCCGATGCGTGGGTATTGAGGTGAAAGCAGACTATATCAATATTGCCAAACAGAGGTTGCTGGGGGTATCACCAGCACTGTTCACAGGGTGTCCGTAGGTGGATCGAACTTCCACGAGGCATGAACGAGACACAAATCTTTTCTCAGCCCCTTGATCTGTAGCTTCCGTTCGCCCCCTCCATCGAAGTACAGGCTGTGCAGAGTCTTTCCTTCCTTTTCGACATAGCAGTAACCAGGCTTTGGAAATTGTTTGCTAGCACTCATCATCTTGAATCGCCCAGTAGCGGCTTTCTTAAAAAGCGCTTTGGGGACCTCGACCAACTCATAAAAATAGTCAGGAGTTCCCTTCCTTAGTGCCCGAAGAATTAGGATTCGCTGAATCCCAGCTACGGCACCAAGAAACTGTGCTCTCAAGCCTATTAGGTCAGCAGGATCGTCTCCCCACTGACCCCCACCGAGTTCCATAAACTTCGAAATATGGATCGTATCCAAACGAATGGCCTTTGCAGCCTCAGTCTTGAGGGAGAAGTTTTCGCCTCTGATGCGTATGTCGTAGCCCCTCTGTCCACGCTGCGCAAGGGCCGCGTCGATGCCGTCCGTTTTCAATACGCTCTCAAGAGCATACTCGAACTTATCCTTTGAAAATGGTTCGCGAGAGAAGCAATGGTGAAGGCGCAGCACATCGCCAAAGTCTTCCAGTATACGCTCGGAGATGAGCCCTGAAGTTTTAGATTTCCAAAAATCTCGCGGGAGAGAGAAAACTCTGACAATACGATCAATAAGTTGGAGCCTATAATCTGAGAGCTCCGGGATCGCGGTGAGGAGACGTTCTATTCTTTCTGATCGAGTCATTTGATGATAACGATTTCTGGTTTTAAGCGATACGACTCTATCGTGGTCTGCCGAACAAGCACAGCCTCGCCGTGTGCGTCCTCGAGTTCTCCCTCTACCCCCCTCACACAAAGGGCATGCGGCCTCCTTCTTCGACCGCGCGCATTGAGCGAACACCGCCTTAATAAAGATGGTCCCTCCAAGCTCGCTCGTTACCCTCTTTCAAGGGGTGGCCTGGCTTGGTCTCCAACTGCGCACGTCGAACGACCACTGTTTTATCGTGGGGGTTCCGTGAGCACGGGAGACCAACCAGGCTACCCCTCCCCTGCTGGCGGACTTTTTCAGCATCCTGCTAATCCGCCATCTGGCCTTCTTGAAAGAGCTGGTTCAAAATCGCGTTTTTCCGCTCGGGATCTTTGTAGTACTTGAGCGCCTTTGTAAAATTGTCCAAGGCGCTCTCTCGCTTCCCTTTTTGGGAGTAATATTCGGCAATGCCGTGGTAGGCCCGAGGGTCTTGGTCG
>JANMBV010000074.1:0-65065 GCA_031360585.1 Actinomycetes bacterium
AAGGCGGTGAGTGGGTCATAAACGGCGCCAAAACCTTCATCACCAATTCAGGCACATCGATCACATCCTTGGTCATCGTCGCCTGCGTTACTGGAACAAAAGCCGATGGGTCAAAGGAACTCAGCACGATTATCGTCCCGAACGGGACTCCTGGCTTCGTCGTCGAACCCTCCTATTTCAAAGTCGGTTGGCATGCCTCAGATACTCATCCACTTTCCTTTACCGATGTTCGCGTGCCAGCGAACAATCTCTTGGGTGAGCGAGGCCGTGGTTACGCCAATTTCCTCAACGCACTCGATGACGGGCGCATCGCGATCGCTGCCCTTGCCGTGGGGGCGGCACAAGGATGCATCGATGAATCTGTGCGCTATGCCAAGGAACGCAAAGCCTTCGGAAAATCGATCGGGGAGCATCAGGTGATTGCGTTCAAAATTGCAGAGATGCAAACGCGCACTCACGTCGCACGTCTGGCCTATTACCATGCGGCATCCCTTAAGGCCGCTGGTAAGGATTTTAAAACCGAAGCGTCAATCGCCAAACTAGTAGCGAGTGACGCAGCCATGGACAACGCACGCGCTGCCACGCAGATCTTCGGCGGTTACGGGTTCATGGATGAATACTTGGTTGCTAGGCATTTCCGTGACTCTAAAGTGTTGGAAATTGGCGAAGGAACCAGTGAAGTGCAGAAAATTCTGATCGCGCGCAGCTTAGGATTGAAAGCATAATGACCATCAACGACGAGTTGCTTTACGAGGTCGCCGATGGCATTGCCACTATCACCATCAATAGACCCGATTCGCGCAATGCGCTGAACTCTGTTGTCCGTAATGGAATTCGCGAATCCTTGGATTCCTTCACCAAAGATGATCGGGCAAAAGTCTTAATCATAACGGCTACGGGAAACGTCGCATTTAGTGCCGGCGCCGATCTAAAAGAGATGTCCGAAGAGCACCTTACGATCCCGCCTGACGACTTCATCTCGGATTTGGCAACTCACAAACCCGTCATCGCCGCTGTCAATGGCCTCGCACTTGGTGGCGGTTTCTTTCTTGCCCAGAGCGCCGATCTCGTAGTCGCTGCCAGCCATGCAACTTTCGGAATCACTGAGGCACGCCACGGTCGTGGCGCCCCTTGGGCCGCGCCACTTCCGCTGCTGATTCCGCCGCGGGTCGCCATGGAGCTTCTCCTTACTGCACAGCCCATCACTGCATTTCGGGCCCAGAATGTTGGCCTGGTTAACTACGTCGTTCCTTCAGGAGAACTTCGCACGGCAAGTCGCGACCTAGCCAAACTGATTGCGGCCAATGCCCCACTTTCAGTTGCAGCCGGCAAAGCCATGGTGCGCGACATCCTTGAAAATGTTCTTGGTGACGCCCGCCAGAGAGCAAACAAAATCTGGGCCCCGGTATACCTCAGCGAGGACGCGCAAGAAGGGCCTCGCGCTTTCAAAGAAAAACGCTCACCACGCTGGCAGGGTCGTTAAAGCGCAGCTTGCTAGAAGTTCGAATCTCTTCGGGCGCACAATACCAACTTGGGGCTATTTCTATAGAGTACGAGAATGCTCAATTACGAAGTCGAAGGCGTAGGCGACGCTGTCGTCTTACTGCATTCAGCGGTCTGTGATCTACGGCAGTGGGATCCACAGTGGGCGGGCCTAACCTCCCGTTTTCGGACTGTACGAATTGATCTTTCAGGTTTTGGACAGTCACCTTACATAGGAGCGGAAGGTCAAGACGCTGGCGAAGTCTTAGCTGTTTTTGATGAATTAGGGATTACCAGCGCCACACTGGTTGGTTCATCGCATGGGGGTCGGGTCGCCCAGGAGTGCGCGATGCTAGCTCCAGAACGGATCAAGAAAATGATCTTAATTTGTGCGGCAACGAACGACTTTCCTGTTACACCTTCGTTCATTGAATACGGAGAAAAAGAGGATGTTCTAGTAGAGGCCGGAAAATTCGATGAGGCCACGACGCTTAATGTTGAAACTTGGCTGGGCCCAGAGGCGAGTGAAGAGACCAAATCAAAAGTATGGAATATGCAGCGGAACGCTTTCGACCTTGATGCAAAGAATCCTACCCACCGTAGATTGCGGGTTTTGATTGATCCAGCGAAAATCGCCTGCCCTACTGTGATAATTACTGGATCTCGTGATTTCGACCTGTTCGACAGTATCGGAGACCATCTATCCAATCTCTTACAGAAATCCATCCGCCTGAAATTGGAGTGGGCTGGACACCTGCCTAATTTGGAACGTCCAACTGAATTTGAAGAACTACTTATTTCTTTGACTATGAATGAGCAACTTTTCTTAGAGTAAAGACCGATTCCCAGTGCCCAGTTTCATCCCTCCGGGCGCACGATGTGGGTCAACTGGATTGAATTGGGGCGACCCACCATTCAGATGCGATCGTTAGAGAGGCTTTCTCAAGTGCTTTCTTCTTCGGCTCGTCAAGGTGACCACAAACCACCACAACTTGGACAGCACCGTTCGAGACAGCCACTTTTCTGACTTGATCGAGTAAATCCGCACCGACGGTTTCCCATAAATCATTTCCATTGACGACAAAATCGTCTATTGAACAAATTAGGCCTCCTGGGTTGTAAACAGGAGGTGCTGGGACTAACCGACCGATGATGAAACCAACCAATTTGTCCTCTGAGGTTGCGACAAGGGAAATAACCCTTTCATCCGCAATCTGACTGGCCAAGTAGTCTCGTTGCTGGGTAATCGCATCGAGGGCCACGCGCCAAAATATCGGTTGATAGGTTTCATATTCAAGCCGCTTGGAATTCGCTAAATCTAGAATTTCCTTCAGATCAAAATCCTCGGCTGGCCTAATCCGAGTGGCGCTCATCGAGCGCCGTTCAGTACAAAATGTCGAGAAGCCCTGTTGGATTCCATGGACGAATACTCGCATATGGACACTGGCAGGGAGGGATTATTTGAGGGAAACCACCGACTCCCAGTGCCCAGTTCCCTTCGGGTGCACTAGACGAGAATTTACGCGAAAAGATGAGACTCCCTCCTCGTCAAGGATCGTTCTCCACTATTCTCGTTTCCATTATGGACCCTGACTTTCAACTTCGAGAAGCAGTCATTGAGGATGCGCAAGGGATTGCTCGAGTCAACTATTCAACTTGGCAGCACACCTATCATGGGCTAATTCCAGATTCGGATCTCGATTCCCTGAATTTAGAGTTGCTAGCTGACAGTTGGAAACAAAATCTGAACCTTCGCAACCCACGAATCAATACATATGTTGTACTGCTCGGTGGACTTCTCGTCGCCTACTCACGTTTCTACCCAAGCGTGGATCCAGACGATGACCCAGACCGGGTAGCCACTATTGGATCCATGTACGTAGATCCAGGGTTTCAGAGAAGAGGGATAGGGCATGCGTTAATGGAAATAGTTCTTGGTTCTGCCAAGAACCACGATTTCATGGAAGCTACCCTCCATGTATTGGAGGCCAATCAACGGGCTCGGAAATTCTATGAACGCTTGGGTTGGGAACAGGACCTATTCGCAAAGATTGAAGGGTCCCTCGAGGAAAGCGTTCCAAAAGTTCGATATCGAATGACGCTTCTGTAAAATTGATCCTTTAAAGCAACCAGTAGTTAGATTTACTCGACTTCAACCCTAGATACCCAGTGCCCAGTTTCATCTCTTCGGGTGCATTGAGAAGAGCCCCACCCACTAATGAACTGAGTAGAGCCCTGCGCAAGTTAGAGGACGGGGCCTTGGCGACTGGCTACCTTGCGGGAACATGTAGAGAACTTGGCGCGGTTAAACGAAAGAGTCGCCGAGAATATTCAGCTGTTGATCGTAAAGCACAGCGAGTCAATTCGGATTCGTGCTAAGGTTTAAGAACTTAGTTGGAGGCGCAACAGACTCTGTTTGTTGAGTTACTACCTAAAACCTCGAGAGAACATCTCGAGGTTTTAGTGTTTCTATGCCCACGCTAGGAGCATCGCGGGTTCCTGCATCATCAAAGCTACATCGGATAGGAACTTTGAACCTTGGGCACCATCAACGAGACGGTGATCAAATGACAACGCCAGCGTGGTCACATCTCGCACCATAATCTGGCCATCGACTACCCATGGACGTTGCACGACTGCACCGAGAGCAATGATGGCTGACTCACCTGGTGGCAAGATTGGCGTTCCGGAATCGATGCCAAATATACCAACATTGGTGATGGACATAGTGCCACCAATCATCTGAGCAGGTTCAGTCTTTCCTGCTCTCGCCGCTTCAACGACCTCGGCGATCGCCAAAGCGAGTTCATTCAAAGCGAGTTGATCGGCATCCTTGATATTCGGCACCAATAGACCGCGGTCGGTCGCCGTTGCGATTCCGAGATTCACATAATGCTTCGTCACAATTTCCTGCGCGCGCTCGTCCCAGAAACTGTTGACCTCTGGCGTACGACGGGCCGCAAGACACATTGCGCGCGCGAGCAATGTCAGCGGTGATAGCCGGATGCCGGCAAATTTGGGCTGGGTGCGAAGTTGGTCGAGCAAGCGCATCGAAGCGCTGACATCGACCGTAAGGAATTCGGTAACGTGAGGTGCGGTAAAAGCACTCGCAACCATCGCCTCGGCCATCGCTCGACGGACTCCGCGGATTGGAGTTCGACTCTCTCGAGGATTCTCTGACTTCTCGGAAACAATTAACTTGCCTTTCCCCTTTTCAGCAGAGGCGATCACGTTCTCACGGGTCACTGAACCGTGTGGACCGCTACCAATCAAATTGCTCAGGTCGACTCCAAGTTCGCGAGCAAGTTTGCGCACGGGAGGAGTAGCCAATCCACCAGAAATTTTGGTCGCAGCAGGTGCCGGCGCGGTATTTTCGCTTGTCAGATTAGTTGGTTCCACGTCGCGACCGTAGTTGCGTGCTGTGCGTCTTTTGCGCTGGCCTTCTTCGCCTTTGGATATGGACCCCACAAGGAACTCTGTTCTGCCCGTGCCATCTTTATCGGTGGCAGGTTGCTCGCCCGTACTGCGTTCGATTCGGATGATCGCTGTTCCGACCTGAACGACTTCTCCTTCTTTCGCAAGTAATTCGAGTACAGTGCCCGCGTATGGGCTCGGCAACTCAACAAGAGATTTTGCCGACTCGATTTCGACGAGCGGCTGGTTGACTTCTATCTGTTGTCCCACGGAAACCTTCCAGGTAACAATCTCGGCCTCTTCCAAACCTTCGCCAACATCGGGAAGTAAAAAATCGAACGCAGAATCCGATGTCATGTCAATAACTCATGCTCTTCTCGACCGCGTCAAGAATGCGATCGGCGTCGGGAAGGTACTTGTTTTCGTTTCGACTTGGCGGATATGGGGTGTCATACCCAGTAACTCTAAGCACGGGAGCCTTCAAATGATAGAAGCACGATTGCATCAGGCACTGGCCGATTTCGCCGCCAATTCCGCCGCTGCTAGACGCTTCGTGCACAACAATGGCCCGTCCGGTCTTCATTACCGATTTGTTCAATGTGGTTAAGTCCAATGGGCTCAACGATCGCAAATTGATCACCTCAAGATGGACCCCGTCCTTTGCCGCAAGCGAAGCCGCCGCAAGAGCGGTGGCCGCTGTTGGGCCGTAACAAATGAGAGTGCAATCTGAGCCTTCGACCAATATTTTGGCTCCATTCATTGGCGCGGCCGAGGAGAGATCCGCGCTCGTATCGACTTCACCCTTCTGCCAATATCGCCTCTTCGGTTCTAGAAAAATAACCGGGTCATCGCTTGCGATAGCTTGTTGGATCATCCAATAAGCATCCGATGGATCAGCACAAGTGACGACTCGCAAGCCGGGAGTCGAGGCGAAGTATGCCTCTGGGGATTCGCCGTGGTGTTCCACGGAGCCAATTCCTCCGCCGTATGGCATCCGAATTGTGATGGGGAGTTGAAGGACGCCAGCGGTGCGGTATCGCATGCGGGCCACTTGGACCACTATTTGGTCAAAAGCCGGATAAACAAAGCCGTCGAATTGAATTTCGACGACTGGTCGGTATCCATAGAGAGCCAGGCCGATGGCAGTACCCACGATGCCCGATTCGGCTAGTGGAGTATCGATAACGCGGCTTTCGCCAAAATCTTTTTGCAGGCCCTCGGTCGCACGAAAGACGCCGCCGAGTTTGCCAATATCTTCTCCCATCAACAAAACCTTGGGATCAGAGTCCATTGCGCGCCGAAGTCCTTTATTGATGGCTCCAAGGATGGTCAGTTCTTCCATCTCAGTTGGCCCCCTCTTTGGCAAGAATCTCTTGCATCTCTCTTCGCTGTGCATCTATCCGCGCATCTGGACCCGCGTAGACGTGATCGAACATAGCCATTGGATCTGGGTCTGGAAAATTTCGGCAGCCTTCGCGCATTCGTTCGGCAAGAGATGCGGCTTCATGGGCAAGATCTTTCGCAATGTCTTCGTTTAGTACGCCTTTGTTTGTCAAATAGATTCGGAGACGTTCGATGGGATCGCGAGTGCGCCAGAGTTCGTCGTCGGCAGCATCGCGGTACTTAGTTGGATCGTCGGATGTTGTATGGGCGCCCATCCGGTAGGTGACCGCTTCGATCAGTGTCGGACCTCCACCCGACCGTGCACGATCTAGCGCCTCCACCGTTACCTCGTGGCATGCAATGACGTCATTGCCGTCGACGCGTATGCCGGGCATGCCAAATCCCTCTGCTCGTTGGGCAAGTGGAACACGACTTTGTCGCTTCGTGGGTTCGGAAATGGCCCATTGATTGTTCTGACAGAAAAAGACCACTGGTGCTTGATAGGCGGTGGCGAAGATAAATGCCTCGTTGACATCTCCCTCACTCATTGCGCCGTCACCAAAGTAGGCCACGACCGCTTGATCTTGGTCCGCCTGGCCAGTTCCGACCCGACCGGCGTACTGGGCACCCATCGCGTACCCTGTGGCGTGCAACGCATGTGCGCCGATGATGATTTGATATCCGTACAGACGGTGGTGGTTCGCATCCCAAGACTGGTGGACGGTGCCCCGCCAGAATCGGAGCATCTGGACTGGATCCACTCCCCGACACCAGGCAATGCCGTGTTCCCTGTAGGTCGCAAAGGCGTAATCCTGGGCTTTGAGTGCTCTCCCCGAGCCAATCTGTGCGGCTTCCTGACCAAGGGAGGGCGCCCAGAGGCTGAGTTCTCCTTGCCTCTGAAGGGCAGTTGCTTGCATGTCGAGTTGTCGGACAAGGACCATGTCTTCGTAGAAACCAAGCAACGTAGTGTCGTCCAATGTGGAGGTGTATCGCGAGTTTTCAACGAGGGTGCCATCGCTATCAAGGAGTTGAATGAGATGATCGAACTGGTCCATCGGGCCTCCGAGTAGCACTTGAGAGATCTCTCCAAAACACGTGTGACGATATTAACTAGGAGTAGCCCAGAGGTACAAGAGCGATCTACTATGCTAGACCGTTGGTCCAATTAATGGCAGAATTGGTAGTCAACGAAAGGTGAAATTGTGGCCCTAGACCAGATCGACTGTGCCATCTTGAGCGAACTCCTCGCTCGGCCCCGGGCTGGTGTCCGCGACTACGCGCGAACCCTGGGGCTTGCTCGTGGAACAGTGCAGGCTCGGCTTGACCGCTTGACCGCCCAGGGAGTCATCGGTGATTACGCACCTCAACTCAACCACGCCGCCCTCGGATTTCCCGTTCTTGCCTTCATACATATTCAGTTGCAGCAGGGCTCTCTGGAGACTTTCACTCGAGACCTGTCAACGTTGGCCCAAGTCGTGGAAGCCCATTCGGTCACCGGTGATGCCGATGTCCTCTGCCGAGTGGTAGCCCGCGATAACCGGAATCTTGAGGCCGTCATTCAGGCCATCTTGGATCTGGGCGGGGTTGTTCGAACTCGTTCTGAAATTGTGCTGACCGAGAGAGTTCCCAGGCGAGATGGCATGTTGCTGGAGGAATTGTCCCACGGCGCACCAAGTAGCGGTCGGACTGGCCTGTCCACGCGCTAAGCCCATTTCATCTTCCACTATTTGTGTATGCCTGCAATGAAATGTCTTTCAATTCAAATACTTTGCGTGACTAGATTGAGATAACAACTTTCCCTTGTGATTTATGGCCTTCGACGTATCTGATGGCATCGGATGTTTCAGCAAGAGGAAACACTCGATCAATTGCCGGTGATACTTTGCCTGCTACTACTAATTCGGCCAGCTCATCTAAATTCTCTGTCTTGTCAACACTCAATACTCCGGTCATTCTCTGCGAAACAAAAAGTGAAACAATTCCCGCACGCAACCCACGATCTGCACCGCCTAGAAGAGGACCCCCGACCCCCTCTGCACCAACGATGACCAGCGTGCCTTTGCGTACTAGTAAGCGACGTAAATTTCTTAAACTACGTCCTCCTCCCGTATCGATGACAAGATCGAATTGACCTGCAAAACGTGCAAGATCATCACACGTGTAATCAACAACTTCCTTAGCCCCAAGTGAGCGAACAAACTCAATCTTTCCCGTACTGCATACTCCTACAACTTCTGCGCCGAATGCTCGGGCGAATTGCACTGCGAACGAACCGACTCCTCCAGCTGCACCAAGCACGAGTACAGATTGACCCGATGCAACGCAACCAACATCTCGCACTGCCTTCAGTGCTGTTGTAGCTGAGATTGGCAACGCCGCCGCTTGTTGCGGGGTAAGTCCAACAGGCATTAATGCAATCCCTTTTACTCGTGCTCGAGCAAACTCAGAGAATGCACCTTGTGCGACACCGTAGACAGCATCTCCAATAGAAAATGAAGTCACGCCAGATCCAACCTCCGCAATTCGACCGGCAAATGCTTGACCGGGTACCGGATTTTTGGGTTTACGTACACCAAATCCAGCGAGTCGCATTGCCAGGGGTCGTCCACTAACAAAATGCCATACACTCGCATCTACTCCTGCCGCTTCCACCTTGACCACCACTTCTTTGTCACCGGCTTCAGGCATCGGCAGATCTCTTAGTTCGAGCACATCGGCAGATCCGTATACACGCTGAGTTATAGCTTTCACTTCTCTTCTCCTTTGAGGCTTTTACTCTCTGCTGCTGAACGACTTGGGTGGTGAAATACTCCGTCGAGAGGTACACCGAAAACATGTGCAATCTGGAATGCCAATTCAAGAGTGGGTGAATAGCGCCCTTGTTCGATAGCTATAACCGTTTGACGGGTGACTCCAATTACTTCTGCGAGGGCCGCCTGAGTCATCTCACCATGCTCGAACCGAAGAAGGCGAATATTGTTTGTGACCTGAGTCGGCTTCACCATCTGGGTACGCCGCGGCGGTACATCATGATTTTCGCAATTGAGCTCAAGATCGCAGACAGGACGAACCCGAGATAAATGACATTGGCAATCCAGAAGTAATCGAACTTGTACATCGCCATTAGGAGAACCAAAACGCCACCGATTACGATAAAAGACTGGCCGGCGTACTCAGCGAAACGGTAAATCTCTCGATCACGTTGGTCTTTCTTGTGACCGTCTCGATGGCTCACAACCGACGCCAAAATGCTTAAAACAATATTCGCGGCAATCGAACCCAAAATCGTCCTCAGCATTAAGTCGCGATAGGGCGTTTCAGTGAGCGAACCGTTGCCGACCCTACTAAATAGCAACTCTAGATATATTGCGTAAGCGCCGATGGTCACTAAAAGCATGATCCACGCGGTCTTTTCTTCCTTTGCCATTTCTGCTCCAATGTAAATAATTGCTGACATCTATAAATGTAAAACAAATTTGACGTTATGTCAATTTATTTGTACACGTGAAGATGTGACCAATTACGCAACATTAGAGTTGCGAAATTACATTCCACGTTCTACATTGGGCCGGTGTTGAGCACTTTCATAATCGCCTTGCGCGAAGGCTTAGAAGCCGCGCTCATCGTCGGCATCCTTATGGCCTACCTTGTAAAAACCAACCGCGACCATCTGCGCAAGCCACTCTGGATAGGCGTAATCCTGGCCCTGTTGTTGAGCCTTGGTCTCGGAGCAATTTTGAGTTTCACTTCCCATGAACTTGGTCCGCACGGAGAAGAGATATTTGCAGGAACCCTCGCCCTTGCAGCGGTGGCCCTGGTTACCTGGATGGTCTTTTGGATGAAGCGCACGGCGCGAAATATGCGCCATACACTCGAAAATAAGGTTGACCAGGCCGTCCACGTTGGCTCCTTCGCAATGGCCTTGACAGCCTTCGTTGCAGTAGCTCGCGAGGGCTTGGAGACTGCCTTATTTATTTACACCAATTTCGGCACCGTGAAAACTTCAATGGCGCCATCTGTTGGATTGGTTCTGGGTCTGGCATCTGCGGTCGGCCTTGGCTTCTTGATCTATCGCCGTGCGATTACCTTCGATCTCGGCAAGTTTTTCAAAATCACAGGCGTTGCGCTCATTGTTGTTGCCGCTGGAGTTCTTGCCAATGGAATTGGCGACCTGCAAGGCGCTGGATGGCTGCCCGGGGGCAATACTCTGGCGTGGAAGATCGATTCGTGGATGTCCCCCGATTCATTTATAGCCAGTGTTTTGGGCGGATCCGTCGGATTCTCCACGACGATGTCCTGGTTGCAGGTAGGGGCTTGGGCGATTTATCTATTTTCCATCCTTCCTGCCTACCTCTCAGATTCAAGAAAATCAGTGAGCAAACAGGCTTAGGCCGCAGTACCTTTTTCTCCTACTCACGGGTAACCTTCTACACTCCAGTGCATTCCAGTAGAAGGAATCTCTTATGTCGCGCTCCGTAGTCCTCGTTGATGCAGTTCGATCCCCATTTGGAAAAGCCGGAAGTCTCTACGCGCAAGTTCGAGCAGATGACCTCATGGTTCGAGTCCTTCGGGGCCTCCTTGAGCGAAATCCCAAGCTCCCCATAAGTGAGATCGACGATGTTGCTATTGCTGCCGCCACCCAGAGCGGCGACCAAGGCATGAATATTGGTCGCAGTGTGGCTCTGCTCGCCGGTCTTCCGAACACCGTGCCGGGATATTCAATCGATCGATGGTGTGCCGGCGCCCTTACTGCCGTGACCACAATTTCTGGAGCGATTGCGATGGGCGCGTATGACTTGGCCATCGCTGGCGGAGTCGAGCACATGGGCAATCATCCAATCGGACACTTATTTGACCCGAACCCTCGCTACCTTGCAGAAAAAATTGTCGAAGGCGATGCCCTTGCCATGGGAAATACGGCCGAGAGATTGCATGATCGCTTCCCACATTTAACACGTGAACGCGCCGACCAGTACGCGTTTAATTCCCAAATGAAGACTGCCAAGGCTTACAAAGACGGTGGCATCCAGCGAGATCTCATTCCCGTCGCAACTCAAAGTTCCACCCTTGGTTGGGGCATGGCAACCGTTGATGAACCGCCACGACCAACAACAACCTTAGAAGCCCTTGCGGCATTGAAAGCACCATTTCGACCGGCTGGTCGCGTGACCGCTGGAAACGCCGCGGGACTCAACGACGGCGCAACCGCGGCTTTGTTGGCAAGCGAAGACCGTGCCCTAGAACTTGGAATGACTATCAAGGCACGTCTTGTCACTTTCGCCTTTGCTGGAGTGCAACCAGAAATCATGGGGTATGGGCCAGTACCTTCGACAATAAAGGCATTGAAAAAAGCGGGCTTGAATATTTCAGATATCGGCCTTTTTGAAATTAACGAGGCTTTCGCGATTCAAGTTCTCTCATTCTTGGATCACTTTGGAATCGCAGATGATGATCCGCGTGTGAATCTCTATGGCGGTGCCATTGCCGTGGGTCATCCCCTTGCTTCATCTGGAGTTCGTCTCATGCTCAATCTGGCCCGAGGATTTGAAGCCCATCCCGAGGTTCGCTTTGGTTTAACAACGATGTGCATCGGTCTAGGAATGGGCGGCACTGTCATCTGGGAGAACCCACATTGGAACGGAGAGGAATAAGAATGACCACTCAACTTGCCCAACCAGAAGGTGCTCCAGATGAAGTAGTCACCAACTCTTTCGTCCGAGATATCGATTTAAAACCATTTGGGTTTGATGGAACTCTTGCTCTTATCACCCTAGATAACGGCCTTGATTTCAACCGCCCAAATACATTTGGCTTGAAATCACTGCAAAGTTTGGACGAGGCAATATCCCAAGCGCTCTCTCGCAAGCCTTCTGCCATCGCAATTACGGGCAAGCCCTACATATTCGCAGCAGGCGCCGACCTGAGCGGGCTTGCCCATCTTTCCAGCCGTCAACAAGCATTGGCAATTGGAAAATTGGGACACGATGTCTTTCGCCGACTTGGAGAAACGGAAATCCCGACTTTCGCTTTTATCAACGGTCTTGCACTTGGTGGCGGGCTAGAAGTCGGCCTGCACTGCAATTACCGAACCATGGCGACAACTGCTCTCAGTGGACTGCCCGAAGTATTCCTCGGACTCGTTCCTGGATGGGGTGGGGCGACTCTGCTGCCAAAGCTCATTGGGCCAGAGCGGGCCGTACAGGTAATCATCATCAACCCGCTTAACAACAACACAATGTTGAAAGCAAAGGATGCGCTCACTCTAGGTGTCGTCGACGCGGTCTTTGAGCCAGCAGATTTTCTAGAACATTCTGTCGCCTTCGCAGCCAGTGTTTTGAATGACAGCAAGAAGATCGAGAGAGTCGATTATTCGCAAGATCCACATTGGGAGAAGGCCCTCGCCACCGGCAGGGCAGCCGCGTTGAAGAAATACGGAGGCGCCGATATTGACGCTCCTCGTCGCGCACTCGAACTCATCGCCGCGTCGCGCACTGCGACACGCAGCGCCGGCTTTGACGCCGAGGATGAGACCTTGGCTGACTTGACTATGAGTGATGCTTTGCGAGCATCCTTGTACGCATTCAATTTGATTCAGAAAAAACGAAAAAAGGTAGAAGGTGCTCCCAAGCCTGCCCTTGCACGCAAAGTTGCAAAGGTCGGCGTGGTAGGCGCCGGGCTCATGGCATCGCAGTTGGCCCTGGTTATGGTGCGAAATCTCAAGTGTCCAGTGGTCATGACTGATCTTGATCAGGAAAGAGTCAACAAAGGCGTTGCGTGGGTGCATGCGGAGATCAACAAACTTGTCGAGAAAAAGCGCATGACTCCGGAAGAAGCAGGACGCCTAAACATTCTGGTTACAGGTTCGGCTGATCAGGCCATCTATGCGGGTTGCGATTTCGTTGTCGAAGCGATTTTCGAAGAGCTCTCACTCAAGCAACAGCTTTTCAAGAACCTTGAGAAGATCGTCTCCGCCGAATGCGTACTCGCGTCCAATACATCATCCCTCCATGTTGAGTCGATGGCAGAGGGACTCAAGCATCCAGAGCGCGTCATTGGGTTCCACTTCTTTAATCCGGTCGCGGTGATGCCTCTTCTTGAAGTGGCGCGTACCAGCAAGACCGACGATGAAACTACCGCAACTGCAATCGCTGTCGGCAAGGAACTCAAGAAGACCATGGTGATTACGAAAGACACTCCGGGATTTGCAATGAACAGACTTCTCACCCGGTTTATGGGAGAGGTGACCGACGCAATCGATGAGGGAACCCCGGTAGAGGTTGCCGACAATTCATTGCGTAGCTTGGGCCTTCCGATGTCTCCATTCGAACTCTTCGGACTCGTCGGTCCCGCCATCATGCTCCACGTCTCTGAGACATTCCATGCAAACCTGGGACCTCGCTATCGAATATCACCGACCATTGCCCGCATGGTGAAGGAAGGCGTTAAAGCTTTCTACATAAAAGGCGAGGATGGAAAATTCACACCAAACCCTGCGGCTCTTGCTCTCATTGAAAAGGGCAATAGTCCTTCCACGGCAGAGCAAGTCAAAGACCGTGCTCTGCGTGCAATGGCGGAGGAAGCGCGGATGATGCTGGATGAAGGGGTCGTGGCAACTGCTGCCGAGATTGATCTTTGCATGCTCCTCGGAGGCGGCTGGCCGCTGATAATCGGTGGAATTTTGCCCTACCTGGATCAAGTGGGAATCAGTGAAGCGGTCTGCGGAAAACGCTTTCATCCTCGTGGAGTTGCATCTCTTCCTTGAGAAGACTGTGCCACTCAACAATTGATCGTGAAATATCTGGCACGGTGATTCCTAAGTCCTGAAGAATTTCGGCAGGCTTTGAGTGTTCGATGAATTCCAAGGGTACGCCGATTGAATGTATCGGAGTCGATACTCCTGCATCTCGGAACATCTCCGAAAGTGAACTTGCTATCCCGCCATGTCGAATTCCATTTTCCATCACGACAACACTTCGATAGGCAACGGCCATTGCCATCAACGTCGGCGAAAGTGGCTTAACCCAGCGCGGATCTACAACCGTCATGCCGATCCCCTCGCGCCCTACCTGAACGGCGACATCGAGGGCAAGATTGGCAAGAGCACCAACGCTGATGAGAAGAACATCTCGACTTTCATCTTGGTAGAGGACATCAATGCCTTCGATTCGCTCTAGAGCTTCAATGTCCTTGACGACGGCCCCCTTTGGAAAGCGTACGACAGATGGCGCATCGCTAATCTTGATCGCCTCGCGGAAAGTCTCGCGCAACCGCGCGCCGTCGCGAGGTGCGGCCACATGAATCGTGGGAATTATCCCAGTCAGTGCCAAGTCCCAAATGCCGTGGTGGGATGGTCCGTCATCGCCAGTGACGCCTGATCGGTCGAGAACAATCGTGACCCCTGCCTTGTGCAGAGCAACGTCCAGCAAGAGCTGATCAAAGGCGCGGCTCAAGAAAGTTGAGTACAGGGCAACAACGGGGTGAAGGCCGGTGAAGGCAAGTCCTGCTGCACTTGTGAGTGCATGTTGTTCGGCAATTCCCACATCGATTGTTCGGTGTGGGAAGAGCTTTTGAAATTCATCCAAACCGGTGGGTCCCATCATTGCTGCGGTCATGGCAACGATATCTAGGCGCTCCTTGCCAACTGCTACCAATTCTTCAGAGAAAACTTTCGTCCATTGTGTTCCGCCGTTTGTGATTGGCATTCCGGTTTCTGGATCCACAATTCCTACAGCATGGAACTTCTCCGCCTCATCAGCGATAGCGGGGCTGTACCCCCGCCCTTTCTCGGTAATCGCGTGTACGAGCACAGGGCCGCCAAAATGCTTTGCAATGGATAGAGCCTTCTCCATAGCCCCAATGTCGTGACCATCAAATGGACCCATGTATTTCAAGCCAAGATCTTCGAACATGCCTTGCGGGGCGACGATGTCTTTGATTCCCTTCTTCATTCCGTGCAAAGTCTCATAAATTGGCATACCCACAACCGGGGTGCGGTGGAGGATGTCCTTGCCCCAATCAAGGAAACGTTCGTAACCCTGCGTCACGCGTAAGGTTGATAGATGCTCGGCCAAGCCTCCGATGGTTGGTGAATATGAACGCGCGTTGTCGTTGACGATGATTATTAGATTGCGATCCTTCGTAGTGGCGATGTTATTTAGCGCCTCCCAAGACATTCCGCCAGTGAGTGCACCATCGCCGACGACAACCACTACATAGCGCTCGCTCTGTCCAGTTAATGTGAATCCGCGCGAAATTCCATCTCCCCAGGAAAGCGCCGTTGACGCGTGGGAGTTTTCGATGACATCGTGCGGGCTCTCTTTGCGACTGGGATACCCCGCGAGTCCCCCGCGTTGGCGCAGCCGATCAAAACCTTCTGCGCGTCCGGTCAGAATTTTATGGACGTATGACTGATGCCCCGTGTCGAATAGGACGACATCCTTAGGCGAATCAAAGGTGCGATGAACTGCGATCGTAAGTTCGACAACGCCCAAGTTTGGTCCGAGGTGTCCGCCGGTTTTAGAAACTTTCTCAATCAAAAATTGGCGAATCTCCTCGGCTAGTTCCTCCAATTGAGGATGGGTCAACCCAACAAGGTCGCTTGGGCCCTTAATTGATTCGATCACCGACACATTCTAGGTTAGATGAGGGAGCGCAGCACGTACTGCATAATCCCGCCATGCCTGTAGTAATCAGCCTCACCAGGCGTGTCAATGCGCACTTTGGCAGTGAAGGTCTTGCCATCGGCCTGCACGCTCACTTGGGCAGGCGTCATGCCCTCATTGAGGGAAGTGATCCCCGCGATCTGGAAAGTTTCGCTGCCATTTAGTCCCAATGATGCGGCCGTATCGCCCTCATTGAATTGCAGGGGAAGAACTCCCATACCGATGAGATTGGAACGGTGGATTCGCTCGAAGGATTCAGCAATTACTGCGCGAACTCCAAGCAAAGCAGTGCCTTTCGCGGCCCAGTCTCTGGAGGAACCAGAGCCATACTCTTTGCCCGCCAAGATGACCAACGCGATGCCAGCGGCTTGGTAAGCAATTGATGCATCGTAGATCGTGGACTGTGCCCCGCCATCGAGGAAATTGCGGGTGAATCCACCTTCGACCCCATCAAGAAGAAGGTTCTTTAAACGGATATTGGCAAAAGTCCCGCGGATCATAACTTCGTGATTTCCGCGGCGTGAACCGTAGGAATTGAAGTCATTTCGCTCCACTCCATGTTCCATCAGGTACTTGCCCGCCGGTGAATCGCCGCGGATATTACCTGCTGGTGAAATGTGATCAGTTGTAACTGAATCCCCAAGGATGGCAAGGACGCGCGCGTTATTGATATCAGTGACAGGTTCTGGGTTAGCTGGCATGCCATCAAAATACGGAGGTTTTCGAATGTAGGTCGATTTCAAGTCCCACTCGAAAGTCTTACCCGTTGGGGTAGCCAGTGACTTCCATCGATGATCTCCATCGAAGACACTCGAATAGTCTTTGGTAAACATTGCCGAAGAAATTGATGACTCGATGACAGAGGCGATCTCCTGCTCGGTTGGCCAGATGTCCTTGAGGTAGACATCATTGCCTTCAAGGTCTTTACCCAATGAATCTTTCTCGAAATCGTGATCCATCGTGCCGGCGATTGCATAGGCAACTACTAACGGAGGCGATGCCAAGTAGTTCATCTTCACATCAGGGCTAATGCGTCCTTCAAAGTTTCTGTTACCGGAAAGTACGGCGGTGACAGCCAAATCGTGCTCGTTGACTGCCTTGCTTACCTCCACCGGCAGCGGACCGCTGTTGCCAATACAAGTGACGCATCCGTAGCCAACAAGATTGAACCCGAGTTTCTCCATGTACGGAGTAAGGCCGGCGCGATCGTAGTAATCGGTAACCACCTTTGAACCCGGGGCGAGTGTGGTCTTCACCCATGGCTTTGATTTCAAGCCCCTTTCCACGGCCTTCTTCGCTAGCAATGCTGCCCCAATCATGACGGAAGGGTTTGACGTGTTCGTGCATGAGGTAATCGACGCAATAACCACGTCGCCATTCTTTATCGTCGTAGCCTTCTGATTCACCTGTATATCAATGGCGGTTTTGGTGCTCTTCTCGGATAGGTACCCCGGCAGAATCTTCTCAAGCGCACTCTTTGAGTCAGCCAGTGAAATTCGATCTTGTGGTCTCTTAGGTCCGGCAATTGAGGCAACGACAGATGAAAGATCCAGTTCGATGTGCTCGGAGAAACGGGGAGCCAGCGATGGGTCGTGCCACAAGCCCTGCTTCTTTGAGTAGCTTTTAACTAGAGCGATTTGCGCATCCGTGCGACCCGTGAGTTCCAAGTATCGAAGAGTCTCGTCATCAATCGGGAAGATTGCACAGGTGGAGCCATATTCAGGACTCATGTTTCCAATGGTCGCGCGGTTTGCCATGGGAACCGATACAACTCCGGGCCCGTAGAACTCGACGAACTTGCCGACGACGCCATGTTTGCGCAGCATTTCGGTAATAGTCAATGCCAGATCGGTTGCAGTGGTTCCGACGGGAAGTTTTCCGTCGAGTTTGAATCCGACGACGCGTGGAATGAGCATGGAGACCGGTTGACCCAGAAGGGCTGCTTCGGCCTCAATGCCGCCCACGCCCCACCCAAGTACACCCAGACCGTTCACCATAGTCGTATGCGAATCAGTACCGACAACAGTGTCTGGATAGGCCTGCAACACTCCATTCACGGTGCGCGTCATAACAACCCGCGCTAAAAATTCAATATTTACCTGGTGAACAATTCCCGTTCCTGGTGGAACAACCTTGAACTCATCGAAGGCGCCTTGGCCCCATCGCAGAAAGCGATAACGCTCGACGTTGCGTTGGTATTCAATGTCGGTGTTCTGCTCGAATGAATCCTTGGTTCCGAAAACATCGGCGATGACGGAATGGTCAATAACCAACTCTGCCGGAGCAAGCGGATTTACCTTGGCAGGATCTCCCCCAAGTTCGACAATGGCCTCGCGCATAGTGGCAAGGTCGACGATGCAGGGAACGCCGGTAAAATCCTGCATGATGACGCGCGCTGGCGTGAATTGGATTTCGGTATCTGGCTGGGAGGCAGGATTCCAGGTGGCGAGGGCGCGAATTTGTTCGGCGGTGATATTGGCGCCATCCTCGGTTCTTAGCAGATTCTCCAACAAGATCTTCAAACTAAAGGGAAGGTCGCTCGCGCCCGGTATCTGCGAAATGTCAAAGAATTCATATCTTTGACCAGCAACGCTTATCGCACTCTTCGATTTGAAGGAATTAATGCTCATATCCACCTCGCTAAAAGTATCTTGATGTCAAGATACCTTATTCTCTGGATTTTGTGAAGCCTTAAAAGTTGCGACACATTCAACGTGGTGGGTCATGGGGAAGAGGTCAAAGGCTCGCATCGTGCTCATCTGCCAACCCATCTCCTCCAGGTATCGGCAATCCCGGGCCAGGGCTGCCGGATCGCAGGCCACGTACACGAGCGTGCGAGGCTTGAGTTCCACGATCCTTTCTAAAACGGTTTTGCCAGCCCCCTCTCTAGGAGGATCAAGCACGACAACATCGGCGTGGGCGATTTTCGCCAGTCCTTTCTCCACGTCCCCCATGTGAATCGATACGTTTGAGAACGGCTCGAAATTCCGCCTTGCATCGGCAGTGGCAGAAGGACTGGATTCAATGAGATCGACACGACCGCTATCGCCGATGAGATCAAGCACCGCCGCTGCGAAAAGACCGACTCCCCCGTAAAGGTCAAGCACATGATCCCCTTGTCGAACGTGCTCTCTCACCGCATTTGTGAGAATCTCTGGTGCCAACTCGTGGCTCTGCCAGAAGCTGCTGTTGCTTACTTGCAATAGATGTCCGTAGATATCTTCCCTTAGTGCATTCGGACCCTGTGTGAGCCTTGCCTTCGATCCTCGAATCGCTGGGGCGATTGCGACGGATCGCTCGCCACCAGAGCTTGCCGAAATCTCCACGCGTGATTTGGACGGCCATCGCTTCATTGCCAATTCGGCGTAATTGACCGAAGTCGTTGCGATCACGCAATCCTTTACAGGGATAACGGTGTGACTTCGCGAAGCGTAAAAACCAATCTGGCCTTGATCATCGGTGGCACTTGAAATCCTCGTCCGCCAATGCAACGGGTCGCCAATTTCCTCGACCGTGACATCCACCTCCATTTTTGCAATTCGTGAGAATTGCTCGGCAATCACTTCGGCCTTCAGTTCGCGTTGTCGAGCTAGATCAATATGCTGAAAATCGCAGCCGCCGCAGCCACTGGCGTGTGAATAGTGGCACGGGGGACTCACTCGATCAGGGGAAGCTTGTACCACGTCCACCACATCGGCTCTGTAGAAATTCGACCCCGCACTCGTGATCTCCACCTCGACGAGTTCCCCGGGAATCGCATGCCGGACAAATATCACCTGACCTTCGTGCCGGGCAATAAAATGACCCCCATGAGCCACTTTCTCGATGAAAACGGAGAGACGTTGCCCTACTGCAAAGGATTTTCTCCGTTGTCCGTCCATAAGTAGTAAGCCTATGCGCATCTGGGGTGTAGGTTTTCCCCGTGCACGTCGTCATCATGGGATGCGGGCGCGTCGGTTCTTCGCTCGCGAATGAACTTGAGGCGGCCGGCCACTCCGTAGCTATCATCGATCAGTCCCGTGAGGCATTTCGCCGTCTTGGCGCAAACTTCAATGGCCATACAGTCGCGGGCGTGGGCTTCGACCGCGATATCTTGATGGAGGCCGGCATTGAAAAAGCTGAGGCCTTTGCGGCAGTAAGCAATGGAGATAACTCAAATATTCTGGCCGCGCGGGTCGCCCGAGAGACCTTCGGAGTAAAGAATGTGGTCGCGCGTATTTATGACCCAGGTCGGGCGGAGATTTACCAGCGTCTTGGAATTCCAACTGTGGCAACTGTTCTTTGGACATCCGACCAGATTATGCGTCGTCTGCTTCCAGAGGGTTCTAGATCCGAATGGCGCGATGCTAGCGGTGCCATTCAGCTGTGCGAGATGCACATAGACACCACGTGGTTTGGCAGCCCTGTCACCCGGATTGAGAACGTGACTCCGGCGCGCGTCGCCTTTATCACCCGTCTGGGCGAGGGACTCATCCCTGACGAGCACACAGTCTTGCAAGACGGAGATCTAGTGCACGTGATGGTTCGCGAACAAGATATATCTATCGTTGAAAATGCACTGGCTCATTCACCCGAGGACGCTTCATGAGAGTCGCCATAGCCGGTGCAGGAAATGTCGGTCGCGCCATCGCCCGTGAATTGTTAGATAACGGCCACCAAGTGCTTCTGATCGACCGCGACCCAAAAGCTTTGAAATTGGAGAGCGTTCCAGATGCAGAATGGCTTTTAGCCGATGCCTGCGAGGTAACCTCTCTAGATAATGCAAAACTCAATACATGCCAAGTCCTGATCGCTGCAACAGGGGATGACAAAGTCAATCTCGTGGCGTCCCTTCTTGGTAAGACCGAGTATGGAGTTCCCAGGGTCGTCGCCCGCGTGAATCATCCGAAGAACGAATGGCTCTTCGACGCCTCTTGGGGCGTCGATGTCGCAGTATCAACTCCACGAATTATCTCGGCCCTCGTTGAAGAAGCAGTAAGCGTAGGCGATGTCGTTCGACTCTTTTCCTTCAAGAAAGGAGAGGCGAACTTAGTCGAGATAACATTGCCAGACGATTCACTCTGTGTTGGCAAGACAGTTGAAGAAGTCACCCTTCCTGAGAATTCGACTCTCGCCGCAATTGTGCGAGATGGTCGAGTCATCTCAGCGAAACCTCATGATGTATTTAGCTCCGGAGATGAACTTCTCTTCGTTGCCTCATCTGCCGCGGAAGCCCAACTGAAACAGTGTTTTATCCAAACTGCTTAAGTTCCTCCTATCGACACGCTGATTAATCGCCCAATACGGAACGGATCTGCCGAGACGGATTAGTCTGGCCCTCACAGTTGGTTCGACTCCACCTTTGGTGGCGTCGTCGTAAGAGGGAACCTAGTGAGAATCTAGGACTGCCCCGCAGCGGTAATTGGGAGCGACCGCCGTCATTAGCACTGAGTTGATCACTCGGGAAGCGACGGCCATTAGAATTTCTTGGTTACATCCAAGAGAGTGCCCACAGTCCGAAGACCTGCCTGCTGACCGAATCACGTATTCGGTGTGTCTGTGGCCTCGAGGGGGCGCGCGCGGACGATGCGGGCCCCCATTTCCGGTCCCCATCGTGTTCGCAATCTCCTAAAAGGCCACTGGTATACCGACCAGGCTCCCGAGGAGAGACCAGTGACAATTACGCAAGCAACACGCATCTCATCACCCCCATCTGAGCGGGTGAGCATGAAGGTAACAAAGCGCAATGGCACAACGGAGCCCGTTGACGTTAACAAAATTGTTCGAGCAGTCGAACGCTGCTCCACTGAATTACCCGAAGTTGATCCGTTACGCATTGCTACGAAAACCATAAATGGCTTGTACGACGGAGCCACAACAGAAGAACTCGACAAACTGTCTATTCGCACCGCATCTGAATTGATCGGCGAAGAACCAAGCTACTCGCTCCTTGCTGCCAGACTGCTTTCAAATCTGATAGGCAAAGAGGTACGCAATCAGGGAATCCATTCATTTTCCCAATCCGTGGCAATGGCTCATCAGCTAGGACAGATATCGGATATCACTGCCGAATTCGTCGAGCGACACCACCGAAAACTCGATGACGCAATCGCGATCGATGCTGACTCCAAATTCGAATATTTCGGGATGCGCACTATTTACGATCGCTATTTACTGCGCCATCCACATACAAGGCGAGTCCTTGAAACCCCGCAGCATTTCATGATGCGTGTGGCTTGCGGACTCTCTACCAATGCTGGGGAAGCGATAGAGCTCTACCGAATGATGAGCGATTTGAGGTACCTACCGAGCTCTCCGACGCTTTTCAACTCGGGAACTAAGCATGCGCAGATGTCCTCGTGCTACCTAATCGACAGCCCCGAAGACACTCTGGAATCAATCTACTCACGGTATGCGCAAGTTGCGCAACTCTCTAAATTTGCTGGCGGTATTGGAATCTCGTGGTCCCGCGTTCGCTCGCGAGGATCCCTTATTCGCGGCACCAACGGACACTCAAATGGGATCGTCCCTTGGCTCAAAACGCTGGATTCTTCCGTGTCCGCGGTAAATCAAGGTGGTCGTCGCAAAGGCGCGGCCTGCATCTACCTGGAAACGTGGCACGCCGATATCGAGGAATTTCTGGAATTGCGGGATAACACTGGAGACGAGTCAAGACGCACCCATAATCTCAATCTCGCGCACTGGATCCCTGATCTATTCTTGCGGCGAGTTGAAGAGGATGCTCAATGGTCACTCTTTGATCCCTCAGTCGTTCCCGAGTTTCCAGATTTGTGGGGCGATGACTTTGAGAGGGCATACGCAGCGGCTGAAGCAGCAGGACTAGCCGTCCGAACCATCGGAGCCCGAGACCTTTACGCACGCATGTTGCGCACACTTGCTGAGACCGGAAATGGGTGGATGACATTTAAGGATGCATCAAACCGTCATTGCAATCAGAGTGCCGATCTAAGAAATGTTGTTCATCTCTCCAATCTCTGTACCGAGATTATTGAGGTCACCCAGAACGATGAAACAGCCGTGTGCAACCTTGGCTCTGTCAATCTCGCTAAGCATCTACGTGAGGGCCAGATGGACTGGGAGAAACTCGCACTCACGGTTAGAACCGCCGTCCGCTTCCTCGATCGTGTAATCGACATCAATTTCTATCCAAGCCCTGAAGCCGCGGCAAGTAATCCAAAGTGGCGGCCTGTCGGGCTGGGGATCATGGGATTGCAGGATCTCTTCTTTTCGCTACGTATAGCCTTCGACTCCCCCGAAGCACGCGAGCTCTCAACCAAGATATCTGAGGAGATCTACTACCACGCGCTATTAGAGTCGTGCGAATTAGCAAAGAAGAACGGCTCTCACCCATCGTATGAATCCACGAGAATCGCCAAAGGACAGCTGCATTTTGACGGGTGGAATGTCGAGAGTCGCAACCAAGAACGTTGGCAGGAATTGCGCAAGGAGATCACACAACATGGGGTGCGCAATTCCTTGCTCATCGCCATCGCTCCCACAGCGACAATTGCCTCCATCGCTGGGTGCTACGAATGCATCGAGCCGCAGGTATCCAACCTCTTCAAAAGGGAGACTCTCAGCGGAGAATTCCTTCAGATAAACGGGTACCTCGTGAGGGAATTGAAAAGTCGTGGTCTTTGGACATCCGAAGTCCGGGACGCCATCAAGAGGGCGGAGGGCTCTGTCCAAGGACTCGAACTTCTACCGACCGACATCCGAGAGCTCTTTCGAACCGCATGGGAATTGCCTCAGAAGGCATTGATTGATCTGGCCGCTTCTCGTGCACCGTACATTGATCAAAGCCAGTCCCTCAATCTCTTTGTCGCCGACCCGAACATCGGCAAGTTATCTTCGATGTACGTATATGCATGGAAGTCCGGGTTGAAATCAACGTATTATCTCCGCTCAAGGCCTGCGACCCGAATACGGCAGACAACTGTTACCCAAGTTGCGTCCATAAATGATGTAGAAGCCGCAGAGGCTCTTGTTTGTTCCCTTGAAAATCCAGAAAATTGTGAGGCGTGCCAATAATGACTACTGAAAACTTTGTGACAGTTTCATCGACTTCCCGTGGAAATCTGCTCGATCCAGGGCTAGATCTGACCTTGCGTCCGATGCGGTATCCGCATTTCTACGAACGGTTCCGGGACGCGATTAAGAACACCTGGACTGTGGAAGAGGTTGACCTTCATTCGGACTTGGGTGATCTAGAAAAGCTAAGTCCAGCCGAGAGACACCTAATAGAACGGTTGGTCGCATTCTTTGCTACAGGGGACACCATCGTCGCGAACAATTTGGTCTTAAACCTCTATGAGCACATCAACGCTCCCGAAGCCCGCTTGTATCTATCTCGCCAGTTATTCGAAGAGGCAGTCCATGTGCAGTTCTATCTGACACTTCTTGATACCTACCTTCCCGATCCTGACGCCAGACATCAAGCATTCGCTGCTGTTGAAAATATTGCCTCGATCCGCGCTAAGGCAAAATTCTGTTACAAGTGGATCGGCGCACTAGACAAGATGGGTCCCTTGAAGTCCCCGTCGGATAGGCGAACCTTTCTCCTCAATCTCATCTGCTTTGCTGCATGCGTGGAAGGCCTCTTCTTCTACGGCGCCTTCGCCTACGTCTACTTTCTGCGTTCGCGCGGCCTCCTCAACGGATTGGCCTCCGGTACAAACTGGGTATTCCGTGACGAATCAATGCACATGGCCTTCGCCTTTGATGTCATAGACACCGTTCGACACGAGGATCCCACGCTCTTTGACGCCGATCTAGCAAGGGAAATCAAGGCAATGATGCTTGAAGCCGTCGATGCCGAGTATCACTTTGCACTAGATCTACTCGCCGGCGGGGTTGCAGGAATGACAACATGGGAAATGCGTTGCTATCTTGAATTCGTCGCCGATCAGCGAATGACGCAATTAGGACTGGAACCGATTTTCGGTACAAAGAATCCATTTGCGTTTATGGAACTCCAAGATGTTCAGGAGCTCTCAAATTTCTTCGAACGCCGAGTTTCCGCCTACCAAGTGGGGGTTACGGGTTCGATTTCCTTTGACGAATCCTTTTAGTTTTAGATAAACGCGATCACCGTACAGGTCACAAGAGTTAAGGCAACTCCTGCCTCTACGGCTCCGATAGCGCCAGGGCGAAGTCTTGGTTTCATCACGATAGTACGGACAAAAGCCAGGACAAACGGTAGCGCCAAAATCCCATGTCTGGCGAAAATCAAGAGGGCAAGAAGCACCAACGCGTGAAAGGCAATGCTTGCGATGTGCCAGTTACGGTTGTTTGCCTCACGTATAAGAGCCTTGACATGAAGTACCGAACCCGCAAAGAAGAGCAATGACATCAGCGCAGTAATCCAGATCGGGTGCGGGATACTTAAAAGGGATCCGTGGTTTTTTGCAACTTGATACATTAATACTGGCTCGATTGATGCTAAGCCAACGAGCAAAAAATCATTGGTAACCCCCCGCTCCCGCCCAGCCCACGAAAGGTAAACACTGAAAGACCACAAGGCAATGACGGCGATCCCATAGAAAATCAACCAGGGTCGAAGGGCTAGAAGGGATGAAACACCGAAGAAGGAAATAACCAACCATGGGGTGGCCGATTGGAGCTCGCCCTTTGCTTTAGCGGTCCATGTTCCACGGCGGATCCGCGCGATTATTGCCCGGCCCAGAAAATAGGAAACCGGATAACCACTCACCCAGGTAAGAAAGAAAATTAGACCGTACCCATTGCCCGCCCCAAGAAAAGAAACAATAACTGCAGGCACAATGAGAAATGCCCACGCTCCGTGTTGCGGGGGAAATTTCAAACTTGCTCTGGCTTAACGCTTGGCACGCCGCGCAATACGATCCATGATCCCCATGCTGCCAAGACGAAAAGCGGGTAGCCCATGACCAATCTGGCGGTACCCAGCGCGTTGATGTTGCCAGAGCGATAGAGCGGATACTGAACAACTAATCGCGAGAGAAAGAGAGCAACCCATAGCCAGCCCGCGCGGGTATATGCGCGCTTTCGTGCGGGTACTTTTCGCCAAGACAAATTCTCACCCAGGATAGGCCCAAGGAGCAAGCCAAGAATGGGTAGACCGAAGAGATTGAAGACCGCATACGCTGCGCCGTATACAACGTTGATTATCAACCCTGGCAGATAGAAATCGACTGCATGTCCAGTCTTGCGTGCCAGCAGTGCGCAAAAAGCGACTCCAACAAAACCAGAGAGCACGTGCTGCAACGTGTCACGCCGGATGAGTCGAATAAGAGTGAGCAATGCCGAAGTTATTACCGCTGCGATTGCAGCGTCTTTAAGACCGTGACCTATATTGTAGGCGATAAGGAATACCAGCGACGGCAATCCGGAATCGAGCAATCCCCTCTTGCCACCAAGGGCATTGATTATTTTGTTCTTATCGCTTTCCATCACACTCTCCCCGTCGATCCAAAACCATCGCTACCACGACCAGAGCCGGGTAATTCTGACACTTCAATAAAATCAGCCTTCTCAACTTTTTGGATGACCAACTGCGCGATTCGATCCCCCCGTGAAAATGTCACCGATTCAAGCTGGTCGTGATTAATCACAATTACTTGGAGTTCTCCGCGAAAGCCCGCATCCACGGTGCCCGGCGCGTTCACCAATGAGACGCCGTGTTTAATTGCCAACCCTGATCGTGGGTGGACGAAGGCCGCGTAGCCGTCAGGAAGGGCAATGGAGATTCCGGTTGGAACCAGTTTGCGCTCCCCCGGTGCAAGGCTCACATCGATGCGCGTTACAAGGTCGGCACCTGCATCTCCGCCTTTTGCGTACCTCGGAAGTGGAACGCCCTCATCCAATCGCTTGATCAATACAGAGACCATTAGGGATTAATCTCACTAGGTCTTTGCTCGATCACGGGTTGATCTCGAAATCCGGATCAGCAAATGCCAACATCTCGGGATGTTTTAGCACGTACTCCAAATATTCCTTGGGTGCCTTCGTCATGAAGTGGTTCATGGTGACGATGACATAGAGGGCTGAAGCTTTCACTGCCAAAGGGCCATCTGGAGATCCGAGTCGTCCTTCCGCACTGCAATACACTTTTCGATTTACCTGGCCTGTGATTTCGGCGGTGATGTGAAGGGTCGTTCCAATCGGAACGGGAAGAAGAAAATCGGTCTCAAGTCGAGCTGTCACAGCTGGCGAGCGAAGCAGCCACATCAATTTTCCAAGGGCCTCATCAAATGCCAGAGAGAGAATTCCACCATGGGCAAGCCCTGGTGCGCCTTGGTGATTCTCGGTCACCGTGAATTCAGCGGTGAGGTTGGCTGCCTCGCCAGCGTGGGCTACAAGGTGCAGACCAGTTGGATGCAGATCACCACAGCCGAAACAGTGACCAAAATGGGAGGGAATTTTGGACCCAATTGCCGGGGCTTTTGGATGCCGAGATGGAACTTGCGCCCCTTTAGGTGGGGTAGTGCTGGCGATCCTGCTCATACGCTCAAGGTTACTTGAAAATCCGATACCGTCTCTCCTGTGCAGCCCCTGAAGGAAGAGAAAATCATCCACTCGCAGACGCTACGGCCACCGATTTGGCTCCTTGCGTTCATTTTCTTCCTGCTGGGCTCGCTGGCCCTCTCTTTGTGGGCAGCATTCGATAATCGAGTTGGATTGATAGCCCTGATAGTGGCACTGGCGGCCCTGCCGGTAATACATCATTCGATCTTGATGAAGATATCCGTGAGTTCGACCGAACTACGAGTGGGGCGAGCCCACATCGAATTGACCTACATAGGTCCTGCCCATGTCCTCACAATAGATCAGATGCGCCTGACGAGGGGTCGCGATGCCGACCCTGCGGCATATCTGGCGCTACGTTTCTGGCAGCCCCGCGGAGTGAAAATTGAGATCAACGATGCTCGAGACTCCACTCCCTATTGGCTGATCAGCTCGAAAAATCCTAAAGGTCTAGTAGAGGCCTTAAATAAAAAGGCGTAACTGTTAGAAGCATTCCTTGCAGACTGCTGTGGAACCCTCACCTTTGGCCAACTGGGTGATGTGATGGACCAAGAAGCAGCGCGAACAGGTGAATTCATCGACCTGCTTGGGAACTACACGGACCGAAAGCTCCTCGCCGGAGAGGTCGGCACCGGGCAGTTCCAGCGTCTCGGCAGCTTCGGCCTCGTCGACATCAACCCGTCCCGATTGAGCATCAACTCGGCGAGCTTTTAATTCTTCAAGGGACTCCTCGTGGAGTTCTTCATCAGTTTTTCTGGGGGTGTCGTAGTCAGTAGCCACTACTTCCCTCGCCTTCTCATTTCGTAGTACCTCACCAGGGCGAATTACCGCAGCGCGCGCATATTCGCGCATTTAACACCAATTGGCTGGTATAACCCTCGGCGTGTCGTGAATATTCCCCTATAAAGAAGTAGGAGATCGGTCTCAACTGGGGTAAAGATAGGGTGCGGGAGGCAAAAACGCCAATTGCCAAGGTTTTTAGTAGCGCGGTTTGACCACCGAAGTCGCGGGCGCTGGTTTCGCAGCCAATGTGAGGACCTTGATCTCTTTACCTGCCGGCGAGATTGCGTACCAGACGCCCTGGGCACCTTCTCCCTTAACCTGACCGGCGACCTTATCAAAGGCAAAAGTGTAAATCGGCCGTCCGTTAATCGTGACCTGATGTTTTCCACCCCTGAGAGGGATCGAGCCAACCACAGCCTTAATACCTGCGACATGCGGTTTTGCCGTGGATGTCAAAATTGCGGGCCAGTTGGCGGAGCAGATATCAGAACAAACGCTCACACCCGAATGTGCCTTGTCCAAGTCAAAGTAATAAGCACTCATTCCCTTGCCGTTCACGACTATTTTGCCAAGGGAGGAAGAGCCCACTTTGGCCACTAGGTCGGCGGCATATGCCCCCGAAACGCTTGCGAGAGTAACTGTGGCGAGCAATGCAATGAGCGCCTTGCGAATGAGTTTCTTGTCCATACTCCCTAAACGATACGCGGAGGCAAGAAGTTCAATCAGGTTGCCTCACGAATTTGCTGAGCAAGGGAGGCGTCTACCCGCGCCCGTATTGCAGTGCCCTCGGGCACGTACTCTTCGCTGATGATCTCGCCTCGCTGATGGATCGCGCTAATGAGGTCGCCTCGCCCATAAGGCACAGTGACGTCAACCTCCACCATCAATATGGGTAGAGCTTTTTCAATCGCGAGAAGTAGTCCCTCCATTCCGAACCGAGTGCGAGCAGAAAAGGCATAACTATTTTTTTCCGTCCGGAGTATCTGCATAACAATTGCAGGGTCCGCCACATCCACCTTATTAATGGCGATAATCTCTTGAATATCCTCCCCACCAATTTCGGCGATGACTTCGCGCACCGCCCGTATCTGTTCAAACGGATCTGGATGAGATCCATCTACCACGTGCACAATCAGATCGGCATCTTCTACTTCTTCGAGAGTCGATCGGAAGGCATCTATCAGTTGATGAGGTAAATGTCGGACAAATCCCACGGTATCAGTGAGAGTGTAGATGCGACCGTCGCTGGTCCGTGATTGGCGAACAGTTGGATCTAGCGTTGCAAAGAGGGCGTTTTCAACAAGCACTCCTGCATTCGTCAGCGCATTGAGAAGGGAGGATTTGCCGGCATTGGTGTACCCCGCAATTGCCACCGACGGAATCTGGTGACGACGACGCTCCTGGCGTTTGGTGTCGCGGGAGACCTTCATCTCCTTGATTTCACCCTTCAATTTCGACATCTTGTCGCGGATGCGTCGACGATCTGTTTCAATCTTCGTTTCACCTGGACCACGCCCACCGATACCCGCGCCACCTGCGGCTCGTCCACCAACTTGGCGAGAGAGAGATTCCCCCCAGCCACGAAGTCGGGGAAGCAAATAAGCCATCTGGGCAAGCTCTACTTGCGCTTTTCCTTCCTTGCTCTTGGCGTGCTGTGCGAAAATATCCAGAATCAGGGCAGTTCGATCGACAACCTTTACCTTTACCTTCTCCTCCAAGGTACGCAACTGCGAAGGCGATAATTCACCGTCACAGATAACTGTGTCTGCTCCAGTTGCGACAACGACCTTGCGTAGCTCTTCCACTTTTCCCGAACCTATATAAGTCGATGGATCCGGCTTATCCCTGCGCTGGATCAACCCTTCGAGCACTTCTGAGCCAGCTGTCTCTGCAAGGGCTCTGAGTTCTGCAAGGGAATTTTCTGCCATCTGGGAGGTGCCTTCTGTCCATACTCCGACAAGGACGACTCGCTCCAGCTGCAGTTGGCGGTATTCGGCCGAAGAAATATCTTGCAATTCAGTCGAGAAGCCCTGAACGCGACGAAGGCCTTGTCGTTGCTCTAGCTCGAGTTGGGAATCTTCCTCCCCCGAGTCGTAATCCTCTGCAACCCGGGCACTCTCTCGCAGCAGCGCCTCGAATTGGTCATCGGCATCATTTGATTTTGTCATATATTCACCTTGGCTAGGAAAGATAAGAAGTAATGTCGTGTTCGCTAAGGAGTACAGCAGGGCCAGTTAAAGTGGCATTGGAATGAGAATCAATCTCAACTTCCAATCGGCCGCCGGGCGGATAGATCACCCATCGTGCTGGCAACTTCTCCTTGCGTGTGAGAGTCGCTGCTAAGGCGACGGCACATGTTCCCGTTCCGCACGATCGTGTTTCTCCAACCCCTCTTTCAAAAACTCGCATCTTGAGCTCGCGGTTTTCACCAAACTCAACAAACTCGACGTTGACTCCCTCAGGATAGGCATCCTTCGGCGAAACGAGGGGTGCCTCTTTAAGATCGCCGGCTTCATCCAAAGCGTTCACAAAGACAACCGCATGAGGGTTGCCCATATCAATGTTGTAGCCCTGCCACACCTTGTCGTGCACTTTGACGGAGATTTCGTCTTCATCTGCGCAGACTTGTCCCATATTGACGGTGATGTCCCCAACTTTCGGAACACGCAGATGTTTAAGGCCGGCACGAGTGTCGATGGGAAAGATTCCCTCGTTCTGATAACCGCGTTCGACGAGGTACCGCGCCATCACCCGTATCCCGTTGCCACACATCTCAGCGATCGAACCGTCAGAATTGCGGTAGTCCATAAACCATCGGCCGTTCTGGTGTTTTGTTATGCGAATCAACCCGTCTGAACCAACGCCAGTTCTGCGGTTGCAGATCGCGGCCACTTGGGATGGGGATATGGAAATCTCTTCGTCGGGATCGAAAATTAGGACGAAATCATTCTCGGTGCCATGGCCGTAGGTGGCCATAATCTTTTGCATAGTGGTATTCATGTCTACAACGAGTTTAACCGTTTATGCGCACCGCCGGCTTGGACAGGAGCTCCTGAATAGCCTCTAAACGCGACCTCGAAGGTGAAATCCACTGAATCCGACGATCCCTGGAAAACCATGTCTCCTGCCGCCTGGCGTATTGTCGCGTGGCTCGCTTCGTATCCTCTTTCGCCTCATCCTCGGAGATTTCCCCACCGATGAATTTCAAAACTTGTGCATACCCAAGCGCCAATTGTGCGGTGCGACCTCGTCGGATTCCAGCCTCCACAAGCCGCTGCGTTTCTATGACGAATCCCTGTTCCCACATTCGCTCAACACGCTCATCGATTCGTGTCGCTAATGATTGACGATCCATTACCAATCCGAATTGGCGCGCCTGTGGATATCGCGTGCTCTCTTTTCGGGGCAAATTGGCAGTAAATGGTTTGCCGGTGATCTCGATAACTTCAAGAGCCCTGATAACGCGTCGGAGGTTCTGCGGATCTATTGCTAAGGCGGCGGCGGGATCAAGCTGGGCCAGTCTTTCATGCATGGCAGGCGCGCCGATCTTTTCGGCCATCTCGTTTAGCCGATCACGCACCTTTTGATCCGTATCAGGAAAGTTCAAATCATCCAAAATCGCTTTTATATAGAGCCCTGTTCCTCCGACGATGATCACGCATTTTCCGCGAGACTCGATCTCAGAAATGAGTGAGCGCGCCCGTGATTGGTACCAGGCCACGCTTGCATCTTCACTGACATTGAGAACATCCAGAAGGTGATGAGGGATGCCTTTGCGTTCCTCAGTTGACAACTTGGCGGTGCCAATGTTCATTCCTTTGTACAACTGCATCGAATCTGCGTTGATAATCTCGCCATCTAGTTCGGATGCCAGAGCCAGACCAATATCGCTCTTACCTGTGGCGGTGGCTCCGCAAACAACGATCACACTCATGGACGAGATGCGGGCATTCCTAGTAGCACAGGCTCATTCTGACGTTCGGCAGTGAGCAGTTCATAAGCATCACCGCCACGAGTACGTCGAGTTCTCAAAGTTTCTCCAGAGAGAAAATGCGGTGCGGCATCTGTTATTTTTACGGTAACGACATCGCCAGGCCTAGGCAGATCTGCGGAATCAAAGGAGAAATGGGCCAGACGGAAGTCTTCAGTTCGACCCGACATTCTGCCTCGTTCGGCGTCGCGGCGTCCTTCATGCTCTGTCACTAAAACATGCATCTCTTGGCCGATGGCCTCTTTGTTCACTGATAGAGAGAGCGCCTCCTGATGAGCATGCAGTCGCGTGTATCTCTCGCCAACAACCTCTGGAGGTATTTGGTCTGGCATCGTGGCAGCTGGAGTCCCCGGACGCTTGGAGTATTGATAGGTGTAGGCAGCACTAAAGCGGGCTTCGGTACAAAGATCCAGTGTGGCTTGAAAGTCCTCTTCCTTCTCACCTGGAAAACCCACGATAATGTCGGTCGTGATCTGCGAATGCGGAATGGCATTGCGGACACGTTCGATAATGCCCAAATAACGATCTGTCCGATAGGACCGGCGCATCTGCTGCAAAACCTTATTGGAACCGGACTGCAGCGGCATATGCAAGTGCGGCATGGCATTGGAGGTCTGCGCCATTGCCTCAATAACGTCGTCGGTGAAATCACGTGGGTGTGGTGACATGAAACGTACCCGTTCAAGCCCTTCCACTTCTCCGCATTCACGGATCAATTTGGCAAAGGCCTCACGGTCGCCAAAGTCGACGCCGTACGCGTTCACGTTCTGACCGAGCAAGGTAATCTCGATAATCCCTTGATCAACTAGCGCCCGGACTTCTCTCATGATGTCGGTCGAGCGGCGATCCTTTTCAATCCCGCGAAGAGTCGGAACTATGCAGAAGGTGCAGGTGTTATTGCATCCCACTGAAACGGAGACCCATGCTGAGAACGCAGAGAACCGTCGCGCTGGCAATGTGGACGGGAAATGTTCGAGAGATTCAAGGATCTCGATTTGAGACTCCTCTTCAATACGGGCGCGCTCTAATAGGATCGGCAACGAACCGACATTGTGGGTTCCGAATACGACATCGACATAAGGCGCCTTCTTCAAAATGAGCGCCTGGTCTTTCTGCGCTAGACATCCTCCAACGGCAATCTGCATTGCAGGATTGGCCTTCTTTATCGGAGCCAGAAAACTCAAGTTTCCATAGAGTTTGTTATCGGCATTCTCGCGCACGGCACATGTGTTGAAGACAACTACGTCGGCTGATTCGCCCTTTTCCGCCGGAACGTACCCCGCCTCATCCAGCAGCCCGGCAATTCGCTCAGAATCGTGCACGTTCATCTGGCAGCCATAGGTCTCGACTGTGTATGTGCGCGTCATCGGGCAATTGTAGTGGGGCTCTAAATCCCCAATTCGCGCATTACCGAGTTGATGAGCGAGGATGAGAAGCCCCTTCGAGCCAGAGCTCCTTGAATCCGCCTTTTAATGAGATCCTTATCCAGGTGGGCTAGAGGACGATATTTCCTGCTGGCCAATTCGAGGGCAAGATCGTGCTCACGATTCTCATCAATTTCTGAGCCAACAATCTCAATGATGTCGCCATCAATTCCTTTAGCTCGCAATTCATTGACAATCATTCGCTTGGAAAGCTTCTTGGTTCTCTGGCGAGATTCACTCCAGCTTCTCGCGAATTCCTCATCGTTGACCAACCCTTGCTCTTGCAATCGATACAGAACTGCATTGGCGATGTCTTCTGCAATGCCCCGTTTTTTAAGGTGAGCAAATAGCTCGCCCCTACTCTTAGCTCGAGGTGCGAGTGCAATGAGTGCAATCGTCTGAGCGAAGGAGTAGGGGTCAGAACTTTCATCCATGTGAACGCGTGAAATTAGAAGTCAACCTCTGCGGTTGCCTCGTTCACCGCAGCAACGAGATCGGGATCGATTGGAGTTGGTGCATAGTGGGCGCGGATCTTGGACTCAATATCATTGGCTAGGTCTGGATTATCAAGGAGGAAATTACGTGAATTCTCCTTACCCTGGCCTAACTGATCGCCTTCGTAGGTGTACCAAGATCCAGATTTCTTCACGATGCCAATTTCTACACCTAGATCAAGCAAAGAACCTTCACGAGAAATGCCTACGCCATAAAGAATATCGAATTCGGCCTGCTTAAACGGGGGTGCCATCTTGTTCTTGACGACTTTAACGCGAGTGCGGTTACCTACTGCTTCCTGGCCGTCCTTCAAAGTCTCGATCCGGCGAATATCCAAGCGAATTGATGCGTAGAACTTCAATGCCTTGCCACCCGTTGTCGTTTCTGGCGAACCGAAGAAAACTCCGATTTTTTCACGGAGCTGGTTGATAAAGATCGCGGTGGTCTTTGATTGATGGAGGGCACCGGTGATCTTTCGAAGAGCTTGGGACATCAAACGCGCTTGTAGGCCCATATGGGAATCACCCATTTCTCCTTCGATTTCGGCGCGTGGAACAAGGGCTGCGACAGAGTCGACGACAACGATGTCCAGTGCACCAGAGCGGATAAGCATGTCCATAATTTCAAGGGCTTGCTCACCGGTGTCAGGTTGTGAAACTAAAAGTGCATCGATATCTACACCGAGTTTTTTGGCGTATTCAGCATCAAAGGCGTGCTCAGCATCGATGAAAGCTGCGATTCCGCCAGCTTTCTGCGCATTGGCGATTGCATGTAGGGCAAGTGTTGTCTTTCCCGATGATTCTGGGCCGTAAATTTCTACGATACGTCCGCGCGGAAGGCCACCGATACCTAGAGCGATATCCAAACTGATGGATCCAGTTGGAATCACCTCCACTTGAACGTTTCCGCGCTCCCCCATCCTCATTACCGCTCCCTTGCCGAATTGACGTTCAATCTGGGCAAGGGCGGTATCTAGGGCTTTAGTGCGGTCGTTATTTGCTTTTTCTGCTGCAGCCACTGTTCTTTCCTTTCAACTAAACGTCATATGCGACGAGTTACGGTCCAGAAGGTACGGAAGACCACTGACGAGAAGCGGCTCATGGGCCGGCATCGTGGATACCGCTCTGGTTGGGTAGAAGTAGAGTATCCGAACACCTGTTCGAAAGAAGCGACACGCCCAGAGCCTCATGCGGCTTAGAACCCAATCCCCATCCCCTTTAAACCTACTAAAGCGGGTAGAAAAAATACGTCTGATCGGCTTTAGTCGACCTTAATCCAGCCACGTGTCCTTTGGAGAGTAGTCACCTATTAATGGCCCGCTAGCAATACGGACTTTGCCAGCGCCCACCACCGGAGAGGACTCATTCAATTGCTTGTCAATCGAAGTCTCTCTTTCCAAGCCAAAAGAAATCGCCTCTGGGGACTCAATAGTGTCGATCCCCCATTTGGGGGACAGGTACTATAGGCGGGTATTCTAAAAATCGGAGGATTTTATCTCGTGCTAACTTCCCTACAATCGATGTTCCCCCGCGCAATTACCAAGCAGGAAATCGATTCAAATTTAAATCAAGCCAACGTCGCGCTTAGGGCTGGTAATTTCGATTTAGCCTCCAATTATGCAAGCCTCGTGTCAAACGAGAAGAGAGCCTCTAAGAATTCAAAACTCGCGGCAGATCTTCTGCTCATTGAAGTGAGATCTCGTCAAGGTTTGTTTTCAGGGGTACTTGACGAACTCGAACTACTTTTCAAAAAAGTCCGACGATCTAACCCTGAACTGCAAGCCCGGGTAGGCAATGAAATCCTTCGCGTTTGCTACCGATCCGGCAATCTGGGAATTGGGGCTCAACGTGGCGAAGAGTTTGCACTTGAATTCTCATCACGGTGGCCCGAAATCGAAGTAGTTGAGTTGCTATGCCAATTGTCCAGCTGCCATTTTCATCGAGGCGACTCAGCGCGCGCTGAAGAAGTTGTCGGTCGCGCCTTAGAAATTACAAACCGATCCAGATTTGCCAAAGCGAGGACCGAAACTCTGTGGCAGTCTTCAGCCCTGACCACAGGCAGAGGAGACCTTTCCCTTGCCCTTCGACAGGCCAACGAAGCAAGGCATTGGGCTCAGATCGCCGGAATGCAACATGTCATTCCCGTCCTAAACAACAATGCCGCGCTAATCATGCTTGATCTTCCTGATGCAGACCTCTCTCGTATACACAGATTGGCTGAGTCTGCATATCTGGAATTGTCCTCACAGAACAATCCTGGCGGTTCGGCATATGCATGTGAAATCCTCTCGGAAGTCGCACTCCGTCAAGAAGATTATGAAAACGCATTAATGTACGCGCAAAAAGGTCTGGACGAACTGCCTCCAGAAATTCCCGGTCCGAAGGCCTCTCTCCTAGTTCAAGTCTCAAAAATCCGTGCGCGGATGGGCGATTACGCCATTGCCAAGTCCGAACTATGTATAGCCGCAGAGCATATGGATCAACTGGAACCCTCACGAGAACTCGCAAAACAGTGGGGCGATTTAGCTCGTGTGTTCGTAGAAGTGGGCCTTGCAGATCGCGGAATATACGCTTATGAGAAAGCGATACAAATGTCTGGGCTTTTGCGCGAGGAACAAGACTCTAAGGTGAGCTAAACCTTAAGGGGCCACTGAAGTAATTGTTCTTGCGTGCTCTCTGCTTTGTTTGGAGGTAAGCGGTTGCAACACTTGACCCACGAGCCAGAATCGAGCAATCTCCGATCGATTCTCATCCCCCAGCAAACGAATTAACCCTGCATTGATTTGCTGCCAAAGAGGATCTTCGACCTGAGTGAGCATCTGCGCCAAAATCGCTGAATCGGTTTTGCGCATCATCGCCAGGGCCGGATCTGATGATATGGCTTGCGAGATTCCTAAGAGTGCTTCCGCTGGAGAGATGTCACTGTCAATCAACTGGAAGATTCGATCGACTTCGCTCTCGATCAGCGCTCGAACCACGCTTGCCTTGTCGCGAAAGTGGTTATAAAGAGTCGCACGAGAAACTTGAGAAGTATCGGCAATGTCAATCATATTTGTACGTTGTAGCCCAACGGTTGTGATGCGGGACTTAGTGCCTTCAAGGATTGCGCTTCGCGTTCGTCGGTAGGAAGTCATCGCTGGCTTGTACGGCTCGTCAACGGGTACGGATGAATTCAGGGTCAAGGCAACGCCACTTTAAGCAGCGTCGACGACCACAAGTTTGACGGCCTCACGAGAGGTGACTTCACGGGCAACATCTGAAATCACAGAAGATAGTGGGAGTCCTAGTGCCTGACATATCGCATTGAGCAACTCAGACGAGGCTTCTTTCTGTCCGCGCTCAACCTCGGAGAGGTAACCAAGGGATACTCGAGCCTCCCGCGCCACATCGCGAAGGGTGCGGTTCTGGCTCGTACGTGCAGAACGCAGGCAATGACCGATGTGCTCGCGTAGAAGATCCACAGCCATCACCCCTTCCCTTGGAACGTCAGGATGCAAGGATACGCGCAAAAGTGGTGAGTGCGCTGGATACGCTCGCGTTTCGAACGACTTCACGCTCGCCTTGGATATCCAACTCGGTGCTCTGATTAATCGGACCCCTCATTGCGATCCAAACCCTTCCTGCGGCAACGCCATCTGATGGTCCTGGACCGGCTACACCCGTCGTAGAAATTGCCCACGTGGTCCCAAAAAGCTCGAAAAGCCCATCAGCCATGGCGATGGCAACTTCCTCACTGACTACCCCACATTCCTCAATCAGGGTTCTGGGAACTTTAAGAAGCCCCACTTTCACCGCGAGATCGTAGGCGATGACTCCACCTGAAAAGACATCCGAGGAACCTGGAATCGAGGTAATGGCTGCGCCCAGTCCGCCACCCGTCAATGACTCAGCTACGGCAAGACTCTCTCCTCTGCGGCGAAGTTCTGCTACTACGGAGAGAGCAATGGGGTCTATCACGGAATTGAATCTACCCTTTAGTTGCCTCGAGGAGATACCAAACCCCTGTGGCAATCGTCAGAACCAGTGCGGCACCCATAAAAAGTTCGCGGAACCAGTCCAGCGAGGAACTCAGCGGCAAAATGTAGAAACCAGCCGCCAAGTTCTGCACGATGGTCTTTACCTTGCCCCCACGGTTTGCGGGTATTACGCCCCTTTTTATTACTACAAAGCGAAAAACTGTGATTCCAATTTCTCTTGCAAGAATCACAACAGTCACCCACCATGGAAGTGTGTGAAGGATGGACAGGCTGATGAGCGCCGTCCCGATGAGTGCCTTGTCGGCGATAGGATCTAGCAGCTTGCCAAATTCAGTAACCGTGTTCCGACTCCGCGCTAATCTGCCGTCTAGAAGATCGGTTACTCCAACAAGAAAGAAGAGCACGAAAGCGACAATCCGCCATGTCGAATCATCTCCACCATTTTTGAAAAGTGCATAAGCGCAAAAAGGCAGTGCCAGAATTCTTGATATCGTAATTGAATTGGGTAGATTTAATTCCGAACGTCGAATCATACGGGCTGCGCAATCAAATCTGCACCCAAAGAATCCATGACCCGCGCCCGTACGTACTGACCCGCCGAATAATGTGTGCCTACAAACGTTGTTGTGCCATCAACTTCCGGTCCCTGGTGCGCGGCACGTCCCTCTTGGAACTCCTCGTCTTCGATGAGCACAATGACATCCTCCCCTCTCCGCGAGGCTGCACGCTCGGTTACCAATTCGTCAACCAACGTCGAAAGCTCATCCACTCGGTGGCGAATCAAATCTGGATCAACTTTGTTTGCAAGATTGACGGCTTCGGTATTGTCTTCGTCGGAGTAGCCGAAAACGCCGATCGCATCGAGATTGGCATTGCTCACGAACTCGATCAATTCTTGGTAGTCATCCTCAGTCTCGCCCGGGAATCCGACAATGACATTGGAACGGATCCCAGCCTGCGGAGAAAGGGCTCGAATCTGAGAAATGAGGTGGAGGAACTTCTCACTATCTCCGAATCGGCGCATGGCTCGAAGCACCGTCCCACTGGAGTGCTGGAAGGAGAGGTCGAAGTACGGGACGACTTTTTCGTTCTCGATCATGGCTTGCAGAAGCGTTGGTCGCATCTCGGCAGGCTGCAGGTAGGAAAGTCGGATCCTTGTAATCCCATCGATCTCAGACAACTCAGGAAGCACCTTCTCCATTAATCGCAAGTCGCCCAAATCCTTGCCGTATGAGGTGGTGTTCTCGCTAACCAGAAAGAGTTCGCTCACCCCTTCCCCGGCCAGCCACTTGGCCTCTTCAATGATCTCAACTGGCCGCCGTGAGACAAACGAGCCGCGAAAGTAGGGAATCGCGCAGAATGAGCATCGGCGATCGCAACCTGAGGCGATCTTGAGAGGAGCCCACGGCGCGTTGCCTAACCGCTTTCTAAAGAGGGACCCGCCCGCTCCCACCGCGGACACGACTAGTTGGGCATCCCTTACGGCAACCCGCTCCACTGGGGCGATGGGAAGGAGCGCGCGGCGATCCTTGGGGGTGTGCGGGACATGCCTCTGGCCAGAGACAATGGATTGCAGGCGAGCGCTTATGTCCCGATAGTCGTCAAAACCTAAAATCGCATCGGCCTCAGGCAGTGCCTTCGCAAGTTCTTCACCGTACCGCTGCGCCATGCACCCTACGGCGACAACGGCGCGGGTGACGCCGTGGCCTTTTAACGAATTTGCTTCAAGCAGTGCGTCGATCGAGTCTTTTTTTGCAGATTCAATAAATCCGCACGTGTTGACCAAGGCAACTTCTGCGGTTTCGACATCATCAACAAGGGTCCAGCCATCGGCAGCAAGACGGCCCGCTAATTCCTCTGAATCTACTTCGTTGCGCGCGCAACCCAAAGTAACGATTGCAACTGTTCGACTCATTTAGATGATGATACAGAGTTAATTGACTAAATTCGATCCGTAGGTGCGGTCGACGACTTCGCCCATTGCTCCCGGTACGGGGGTAGGTGTTCCGTTGACCACCACATCGACTGCGCCAGCGTTTCCATAGCGAATATTGAGCGATATGCCATCGGAGAAGATTTGACTCTGCCCTCTCACCAATCGACCCGAAAAGAGGCTTGCACCCGACGAATTGGAAACAGAAAGCCAGGAATCTCCGCGAGTTGCCGTGACCGCGACATTGAGTGCCCCAGCCACAGGTGTAGCAGAAACGGCTGATTCTGGAACCGCTGGCGTGGATGAAGGAGTTGGGCTGGCCGTGGTGGCTGGTGATGTTGAAAGAATCAATGATTTTGTGAAACTCCCTTTAGCGGGATGAAAGTTGGTATAGGCGATCTGACCACCAACAACAAGGACGACGGCGCTCGCTGAAATTGTCGATAACACCTTCAGCGATAGTCGCGACTTTTGGTTGATTGGTGGGGTGACCTTGTTCTCCAGCAAAAGGTCATACATGGGTCGCTGCGCCTTGGTCTGTTCGGCTACGTACAGATCAAGGAAAGCGGTCGGCTCAACACTCAGTACATGTGCAATATTGCGGACATGGCCACGGGCATAAGTGTCGCCTCCGCATTTGGAGAAATCATCTGATTCAAAATCTCGCAACAAAGTCGCGCGAATACTCGTGCGCTCGGCGAGCTTTTCAATGCTCATACCGACGCGCTTTCGCGATTCCTTTATCGACGTACCAAGGGACATGACAGGGGCCTTATTCCAAACCTTGCTTATGGGGTAGAGGGCAAGGATAACGCTCAATCACTCAAAGTTGGTACTCGGATTTTCCAGCTGTCCCCTAAATAGGCGCAGATTAGTCCTCCAGTGTGGCCAAGACCGCATCTAAATCTTCCACTTTCACCAAAACGACCCGAGCTTTCGAACCTTCAGACGGGCCAACGATTCCACGAGACTCCATCAGATCCATCAATCGCCCAGCTTTGGCAAAGCCAACTCTGAGCTTCCGCTGCAACATCGACGTGGAACCGAACTGAGTTGTCACAACAAGATGTACCGCCTGCAAAAGTAAATCAAGGTCATCACCGATTTCAGTTTCATTCACATTCACTCTGACCTGCGAAACCGTCACATCACTCCTATAGCGAGGAGTCAGTTGACTCTTCACATGATTGACTACTGCTTCAATCTCGCGCTCAGATACATACGCACCTTGTATTCGCACTGCCCTTGATGCGCCCATAGGAATGAAGAGTGCGTCACCTTGCCCTATGAGTTTCTCTGCACCTGCGCTATCCAAAATGACACGACTGTCCGCCAAGCTGCTTGTTGCAAAAGATAGCCTAGATGGCACGTTCGCCTTGATAAGTCCGGTTACAACATCCACGCTTGGTCTTTGTGTCGCAAGAACCAAGTGAATGCCGGCTGACCGTGCCAATTGGGTAATCCGAACAACACACTCTTCGACTTCCTTTGCCGCGATCATCATCAAATCCGCCAATTCATCAATGACAATCAACAGATAGGGATATGGCTCGAGTACGCGATCGCTACCAGGAGGTGCCACCGTCTTGCCCGAACGGACTGCCTTATTGAAGTCGTCGATGTGACGGTATCCGAAAGTTGAAAGGTCTTCGTACCTAAGATCCATCTCCCGCACGACCCATTGCAGAGCATCTGCCGCTTTCTTTGGACTTGTGATGATTGGGGTTATGAGATGAGGGATCCCATCGTATGCCGTTAGTTCCACTCGCTTTGGATCTATCAAGATCAGCCGAACGTCATCAGGAGTAGAACGCATCAAAATCGACACGATCATAGAGTTGATCATTGATGATTTACCAGCACCGGTTGCGCCCGCGACCAGTAAATGCGGCATCTTTGCCAGGTTAGCGCAAACAAAATTGCCTTCTACATCTTTACCCAGTGCAACCAGCATCGGATGGTGGTCTTGTCCGGCAACTGAAGAACGAAGCACGTCTCCTAATGCGACGATCTCCCGATCCGTGTTCGGAATCTCAATTCCCACGGCAGATTTGCCAGGAATAGGTGAAAGAATGCGCACTTCGCTGCTTGCTACGGCGTAAGAAATGTTCTTCGCAAGAGCAGTAATACGCTCTACTTTTACGGCATTTCCTAGCTCGACTTCGTAACGAGTGACGGTCGGCCCACGCATAAACCCCGTAACCGTGGCATCAATTTCAAATTGGAGGAATACCTCTGTTAACGAGGCGACAACGGCATCGTTGGCTTTGCTCTTTGCCTTAGCTGGAGGCCCAGCCCGCAGCGCATCCATAGATGGAAGCTCGTACTTGGCGTCATTGGTCAGTAGAAGTTGAACAGGACGCTTCCCATCGGCTCGCGGATGATCCTCTTTGTGGTGAATGTCAACCGTCGAAGGCACTGTGAACTCTTCGTCGAAACTTTCTTCATCTAACTCCTCCTCAACCTTGTGAGGCCAATCTGCGACTAAGGGAGTCTCGAAAGGAGGTGACTCAGAGATTTCAAAATCCTCTCCCATCTTCTTTACCCGCCCAGAAATCTTCGAGTACAGCCACACAATCGAAGTTCTGATTCGAGTAGACATCTGGGAGACGGGGGTTGCAGTTATAACGAGCAGGCCGAAGATGAAAAGAAAGATCAATACGGGGTAAGCAAGAACGGGGGTCATCAAGAGAATAAGTGGATGCGAAACTCCATAGCCCAGCCAACCTCCACCTTGACGCATCGCCGCGGACCCAGTTCCTTCGGAGCCGTTGACCATGTGCGTAATGCCTGTTGCGCTCAGCAACAATGCCATCGTGCCAACCGTGATTCGCCCAGTAGCGGCTTTCTCTTCAGGAACCCGAAAAAGTCGAAGCGCAAAGTAGAGAAGGACCAGTGGAGTAAGGAATCCGATCCTTCCAAACGCTCCGTAGAAAAAGTCATAGAGAGCGCGACCTACAAGATTATTGGAGTGAAACCAAGATCCGGCGGCCGCGATAATTGCGAAGACCAAAAATAGAAATGCAACACCGTCTCGTTGATGCACCGGATCCAAATCGCGTGCACCACGGGCAAGAAAACGAACAGAGCTTCCGATGGCTCGGGCAGCAAGGCGCCACATCCGACCAAGGCCACGTCCTACTATCGCGCCTTTGCTAGATTTTTTTTTGGATTTCCTACTCTTTGCAGCCACAAGGGTGAGCGTAATTCCTAAACAAAATCAATCGGATTAGGCGCGCCGTGGGGCTATACCTCGATAACTAGAGGGACAATCATCGGCCGTCGGCGATGCTCCCCCCCGACCCAACCTCCGACAGTTTTGCGAACAACTTGTGCTAGTTGATGAGTTCCGTTTATTCCATCAGCAACGGCTAGAGCCAAAGCCTTCTCAATACGCGATTTAACCTCATCGAAGAGTGCGAGGTCTTCGGCAAATCCACGTGCATGAATATCCGGACCCGCAACTATTTTGCCGCTCTGCGAGTCGATGACAACGACGACTGATATGAAACCTTCCTCACCCAAAATGCGACGGTCCTTGAGAGAGGACTCCGTTATGTCCCCGATGCTCTGCCCGTCGACGTACACAAAGCCAACGGGAACACTTCCAACAACAAGTGCTTCACCTTCAACAAGGTCGACGACAATTCCATTTTCGATGATAATCGCATTCGCACGCGGCACGCCGGTTTGAATTGCAAGTTCGGCATTTGCCCGCAGATGTCTCCATTCACCATGGACAGGTATAACGTATTTTGGTTTCACGATGTTGTAGCAATAGAGCAGTTCACCTGCAGCAGCATGTCCAGATACGTGCACCAATGAGTTGCCTTTATGGACAACCTTTGCACCGAAGCGAGTTAATTCATTAATCACTCGGAAGACAGGGTTCTCATTGCCAGGAATAAGAGACGAGGCAAGAACGACAGTGTCTCCGTCGCCCACTCGAATCGCGTGGTCGCCGTTGGCCATACGAGATAGCGCGGCAAGTGGCTCGCCCTGCGATCCTGTGCAAACCAAAACGATGTTGTCCCCGAAGTTCTCAATGTCCTTTGAATCAATAAGGAGATTGTCAGGGATTGTCAGGTATCCCATATCTTTGGCTATCTTCATGTTACGCACCATTGAGCGGCCTACGAATGCAACCTTGCGGTTGTGGGAGATTGCGGTATCAATGATCTGCTGCACACGATGAACATGCGACGCGAACGATGCAACAATGACCCGTCTTCGCGTGGTCCTAAAGACTCGATCAAGTGCCGGCATGATTTCTCGCTCTGACGGGGTGAATCCAGGCACATCTGCGTTTGTTGAATCTACTAGGAATAGATCTACGCCTTTCTCCCCCAAGGCCGCGAAGGCCCGCAGGTCGGTGATCCGGCCATCAAGGGGTAGTTGGTCCATTTTGAAGTCGCCTGTGTGAAGAACAGTTCCCGCCGCCGTATGAATGGCGACCGCTAGCGCATCAGGGATTGAGTGGTTCACTGCCACAAACTCGACAGTAAACGGTCCGATATCCTCGCTCATGCCCGCGGAGACTTCACGGGTAAGAGGGGTTATGCGATGCTCTTTCAATTTTGCCCCAACGAGCGCGAGAGTCAAGGCCGAACCATACAGAGGAATATCTCCACGCTCGCGCAGAAGATAAGGAACCGCGCCGATGTGGTCTTCATGACCATGCGTAAGGACGATGCCGATGACATCTGCCAAACGATCACGGATGTATGAGAAGTCCGGCAGAATCAGATCGATACCGGGCTGCGTCTCCTCCGGAAAAAGTACTCCAACGTCGACAATCAGCAACTTCCCATTCGTTTCAAAGACCGTCATGTTGCGGCCGATTTCCCCCAGTCCTCCGAGGGCGACAATTCTCAATCCACCTTTTACTAGCTTGGCTGGAGTTCCGAGTCCAGGATGCGGATGCGTCATGCCGTGAGTTTTACGCCGCCGGCGAGGAGATCTTCACGCAGTTGCGCGATCTGATCCGGCGTTGCATCCACTAAAGGTAGTCGGGTGTATCCGCCGGGAAGTCCCATCATGGTGAGGGCGGCCTTCGTCATAATCGCACCTTGCGTGCGGAACGTACCTGTAAAGACAGGCAAAATCTTCTGATGTATCTCAAGAGCTCGCGGCGCATTACCTGCAAACCACGCATCCAGCATCTCTCGAAGATCTCGGCCCACCGTGTGACCGCAGACCGAAATGAAACCCACTGCGCCAACGGCCAGCAGCGGAAGATTCAAGATGTCATCGCCGGAATAGACAGGAATGCCACTTCGTTTTATAACCCACGAAGTCGCCGCGACATCGCCTTTAGCATCCTTCAATGCGACAATTCTTGGATGTTCGGCGAGCCGTAGGATGGTGTCGGACTCAATCTGCATTCCTGTTCGCCCTGGAATGTCGTACAGGATCACCGGCAAGTCGGACGCATCCGCGATCGCACGGAAATGCGCTTCAATTCCCGCCTGCGGTGGCTTGTTGTAGTACGGGGTCACGACCAATAGGCCGTGAGCTCCCGCTTTCTGAGCACGTTGGGCCTGTTCGACAGAATGTGAAGTCTCATTGTTGCCGGCGCCGGCGATTACCCTTGCCTTGCTGCCGACGGCCTCTAGAACCACCTTGATGATCTGGTCTTTCTCATCATCGCTTGTGGTTGGGGCTTCTCCAGTTGTTCCACTTACGACAATGGCATCGTGGCCCGTGTCGACTAAATGCTTAGCCAAGGTGGAGATGCCGTCCCAGTCGATGGACAGGTCCTTCTTGAATGGGGTGATCATGGCCGTGGCAAGTCGCCCAAACGGCGCCTGAATTGTCATGGCGTAAGGCTACTACCCTTGCCTCCCTCGCGGGTCAAGGAGCGATGCGACCAGATTTTTCGAATGCTCCGTGCGTCAATGGCATTAATCGAGCGAAAATCTCTTCCATCTTTTCAGCAACCATCTCGATTTCGCGTTGAGGGTAGCTGGGAAAATGCGACCCTTCTCGCGAAGTGCGAAGGGATAGGAAATTCATCAAGGCCCGGGCGTTCATCGTCACATACATGGATGAATAAAGACCGACGGGCAAAACCGCCCGTGCCACTTCACGAGCAACTCCTGCCGCAAGCATCTTCTGGTATTGCTCGTAGGAAAAGACGTAACTCTCTTTCATCGACCTCACCGTGATGTCATATTGCTCTTTAGTGCCGTCAACGAATGAGTATGAGCCAGTCTTCCCGATCTGAACGAGTTTTCTTTCCGGGGATGGAACGTAGAAGACGGGTTGGAGTTCTCGATATCGCCCGCTCTCCTCGTTGTATGAGGCGATTCGGTGACGCATGAATTCGCGAAAAACGAAAATTGGTGCCGAAATGAAGAATGTCATGGAAGTGTGCTCAAAGGGAGAGCCGTGTCGTTCTCGGGCAAGGTAATTGATCAGACCAGCCGATTTGGCAGGATCTTTGTTGATCTCATCAAGGGACTGTTCCCCCGCTGTAGAGACTTTTGCGGCCCATATAACATCGGCATCGCTGGCACTGTGCTTGACTACATCAACAGACATATCGCTTCGAAAAATGGCTTCGGACATATCGCGACCCTATCGAACCGGGGTGCCCAACTTCGGATTGGTACGGCAGAATGCTGTCGTGTCCGCCACTCCCAAGTCCACAATCCGCGACTCCCTCAGCGTGTCGATCACGGTGGGCGCCTATGGCATCGCCTTCGGGGCGGCCAGCGTGGCAGCCGGTTTTTCCGTTTTGCAGACATGCCTACTTTCTTTACTTACCTTCTCCGGTGCATCGCAGTTTGCAATCGTTGGTGTCATCGGGTCAGGTGGTGGCGCACTCTCTGGAATCGCCACTGCGACTCTCCTGGGTTTTCGCAACGGGCTCTACGGATTGCGAATGTCTCCGTTGCTCAAAACTCAAGGAGCAAAACGCATTCTCGCAGCACATATCACCATCGACGAATCAACGGGTGTCGCCCTCTCACAAGAGGGCCTTGGGCAAGATGCGATGCGGTCTGGCTTCTGGCTTACAGGAGTCGGCGTTTTCGTCTTCTGGAATATCTTTACATTTGTGGGCGCGCTAGGCGCTCAATCCATGGGCAATCCAGCGGCATGGGGACTGGACGCCGCGGTACCCGCGGCCTTCTTGGGTTTGGTCTGGCCGCGGCTTACCTCTTTATCCGATCGCATACTTTGCATTGCGGCGATGGCCCTGGCTCTTGGCCTGACACCATTTGTGCCGGCGGGACTTCCCATCATCGCAACCGCATTTCTTGCCCTGGCGATTGGATTACGAAAATCATGAGTGCGATGTGGTGGGGAGTTATCGGAACAAGTGTCGCGGCATTCGCCCTTAAATATCTTGGACATTTGATCCCGCATCGATACTTGGAACATCCCAATATCCGGCGAACAAACGGGCTCATACCTATCACATTGTTGAGTGCACTCGTCGCAGTTCAAACTTTCGCGGTGAAAAGCCATTTAGTTCTCGACCATCGAGCAGCGGGACTAGCTGTTGCAGTCATCTCCCTCAAGTTTCGCGCCCCTTTTCCAGTTGTGGTAGTTCTTGCCGCGCTCTCATCGGCGCTGGTTTATCACTACTCATAAGGAGTAGCCTTCGAGATAAGCAAACCCGTTCCCACGTTTGACCAGTCATTTACCGCAATGAGCACGGCATTACAGCGGTTTCGGGCTACCGTGTCGCTCGAACCTTTTGGGGAACGTATCAGAATGGAATCTTCTATGAGCCAGCAGGTGAAGGTACGCCGAATGCTGGAATGGCTCACTTTTATGCCCCCTCTGGACAGAGTGGCCAGGTCCCTAGTGCTCGACTACTTCCATACTTATGGGCCGATCGAATCTGCTATCTGGCACCTTAACGACGGGGACGCCCTCACCTGCTTGGCAGTCTATGGGCAGGGCGATGCCATCGTTGGTGTTCCCATGCCAGGAGACATTTGGCGCAACTCTTCTAAAGTCCAACTATTGGCCGCACAGGCCAACTCAAAAAAGGGTGCATCCTGGTCAGAATGTGGATGTGACGCGGTCGTGAATCTTTATGCCCAGAACATGCTCATTGGATTCTTAACTTTGCGCTTCCCTCATGCAGTCGAGAACAAGGATCATCTCGGTTCAGAAATCGAAGAATTTTCACTGTTGATTTCCCTATACGTTGCTCTGAAATTCTGGGAATCCGTAAACCAGAATGGATCCTCACCCAGTAATAGGGTCTCTCCTGCCGGCACTGGAAAGCCTGATCTCACTGAGCGCCAACGGGTGGTGCTCGCAGGAATCGTCATGAAGAAGACCAACAGTGCAATTGCTAGCGAGCTTGGTTACAGCGCCAGCACCATACGGCACGAAACGATGAGGATATTTGAAATCTTCGGAGTCTCCAATCGGATCGAGGCGGCGAGTTATGCCACCACGCTTGGACTGATTTGAGCGGAGGATGCTCGAAATGCAAGGGGACTAAATTATTGAAAGATCTAAGAGTTTCTGCTTAAGGACGTTATCGGAAGGCTCTGTTAGATGCGAGCCGTCGTGAAAGACTATGACCGGGATCGCACGGAAGCCGCCATTGATTTCAATGACCTTCTCGGCGGCGGCGACATCTGTTTCAACATCTATTAAGTCATAATCCACCTTCAACAAGTCGAGCAAACGCTTCGAGCGACGGCAGTCGCCGCACCAACCTGCTGAATACATGGTAACTTTTGGGCTCACAAGGATAAGAACGCCTCGAGACCGTAATATATTCCCGTGTGCTTGCTGACTTCTCTGATACCCAAAAGAACCCCGGGCATAAAGCCAAGTCGGTCTAGTGAATCATGGCGGATCGACAAAGTCTCACCCGGGCCGCCAAAGATCACTTCCTGATGGGCTAGCAGTCCTCGCAAGCGCACCGAGTGAATGTGGACATCGCCTACGACGGCCCCGCGTGCCCCGACAAGTCCTGTTTGCGTTGCATCGGGCATCCGGCCAAGTCCTGCTTGCGCACGAGCATCCGAAATCAGTTCAGCAGTGCGAGTAGAAGTTCCGCTTGGAGCATCAACTTTATTCGGATGGTGCAGTTCGATTATTTCCGCGGATTCAAAATACTTTGCGGCCTTTTTTGAGAATTCCATCATCAGTACCGCACCCAGGCCAAAGTTTGGCGCAATAAGGACGCCGACTTCAGGATGCTTTGTCGCCAAAGATTGGACCTTTGTCAGGCGCGCATCGTCAAAGCCTGTTGTTCCTACGACTGCATGAATTCCGTGGTTGATGAGAAAATCCAGATTTGCCATGACAGAATCGGGAGTCGTGAAATCTACAACGACCTCGGCCCTGTTTGCAATCAGTTGATCAAGTGAATCTCCGAAATCAAGGGCTGCGACCAACTCCAAATCCGGTGCCTCGTTCACAGCTCGCATAACCTCTTGGCCCATTCGACCCTTGGCTCCAAGTACGCCAACTTTGATGCTCACCTAGACTCCTAACACCTTTTCGAACTTCGCCTCACCTTTGAACGGGCCAACAAGTGCAAGCGTAGGTCTTTGAAGGAGAATCTCGCCAGCCAATTGACGAACCGCAACAGGTGTCACATCAGAAATCTTCTTCAGAATCTCGTCAAAGCTCATCACTTCGCCGTAAACAATCTCGCTCTTGCCAATATTGCTCATTCGAGAGCCGGAATCCTCTTGGCTTAGGACTAGAGAACCCTTTACGGCCCCCTTTGCGCGAGATATCTCCTCTGACGTCATGCCGTTCTCAGAGACATCGTGGAGGACTTCGCGGATGATTTCGACCACCTCAACTGCCTTGGATGGGTGGCACCCTGCATAAAAACCAAGAAGCCCGGAGCCAGCAAATTGCTGGGCGTATGAGTAGACGGAGTACGCAAGCCCTCGTTTTTCGCGGATCTCTTGGAAGAGTCGCGATGACATTCCTCCACCTAGGGCGGCAGAGAGAATGCCCATTGTGAAACGACGATCATCTTCTCGAGAGACGCCGGCTAGACCATAGAACATATGTGCTTGCTCCGTCTTACGAATTATTAGGCCAACAGATCGCTGATCTTTGACTCTGATGGCTTTGTTGGGACGAACTTGCGGCGTTCCACTGACATCCAGGAATCCATCGCGAGAAAGTGCTTTCACAATCATCTCAACCACAGTCTTATGTTCGATATTTCCCGCAACCGCAACAACCAGATCCTGGGGCACATAGCGCTTCTTGTAGTAATTGAAGACGCTCTTGCGCGACATTTCATTTATGGATTGGACTGACCCTAAAATCGAACGCCCCAACTGAGTATCGCCATAGTAGGTGTCAGAAAAAAGATCATGCACAAGATCGCTTGGATCATCATCACGCATGGCGATCTCTTCAAGGACAACTTTGCGCTCTGCATCGACGTCGGCCGCCGTCACTAGCGAGGAGGTGATCAAATCGGAAATAACGTCAATTGCCATGGGCAGGTCTGAGTCGATGACGCGAGCGTAGAAGCAGGTGTACTCCTTACCCGTGAAGGCATTCATTTCTCCCCCGACAGATTCAATCGAGGAAGAAATCTCAAGCGCGGTACGACTTTTCGTTCCTTTGAAAAGTAAATGCTCTAAAAAGTGAGAAGCCCCGGCAACGGCCGGGGTTTCATCACGTGAACCAACATTTACCCAAATTCCGACCGCAGCGCTGCGAACCGAAGAGATTTCCTCTGTAACGATTCGCAAGCCGCTAGGTAGAACTGTGCGTCGAACGCTCAACTTTTATTCTGCTGTTTCAGTTTGTGCGTCTTCAAGTACTGGAATGAGAGAAAGTTTTCCCTTGGGATCGATCTCACCGATTTCCACCTGAATCTTGTCGCCGACCTTCAATACCTCTTCAAGGTTTTCGATTCGCTTTCCACCGTGCATCTTGCGTATTTGCGAGACGTGGAGAAGCCCATCTTTCCCAGGAAGGAGCGAGACGAAGGCCCCAAATGCTGCAAGCTTCACCACGGTACCGAGGTATCTCTCGCCAACTTCTGGCATCTGGGGATTGGCAATAGCGTTGATCTGTGCGCGAGCAGCTTCTGCCTTTGGACCATCGGTTGCACCGATGTAGATCGTGCCGTCGTCCTCAATGGAGATTTCTGCGCCTGTTTCATCTTGGATCTGGTTGATGATCTTGCCCTTGGGCCCGATGACTGCACCAATCTGATCGACAGGGATCTTGATTGAAATGATGCGAGGAGCATATGGGCTCATTTCATCTGGAGAATCGATGGCTTCTGCCATGACATCCAAGATTGCAAGACGAGCTTCCTTTGCTTGGTGAAGTGCAGCGGCAAGAACCGATGCAGGAATGCCATCAAGCTTGGTATCTAGCTGAAGCGCCGTGATGAAGTCCTTGGTGCCGGCAACTTTAAAGTCCATGTCTCCGAATGCATCTTCTGCACCAAGAATATCTGTCAAAGCAACGTACTCAACTTTGCCATCTACGTCATCTGAGATGAGACCCATTGCGATGCCGGCAACTGGGGCGCGAAGTGGGACACCAGCGTTTAGTAAGGCGAGGGTTGATGCACAAACAGATCCCATGGATGTTGACCCATTCGAGCCAAGTGCCTCAGAAACCTGACGGATTGCGTAAGGGAACTCCTCGCGGCTTGGGAGAACTGGAAGCAGAGCGCGCTCTGCAAGTGCACCGTGCCCAATTTCGCGACGCTTAGGCGAGCCCACTCGCCCAGTCTCACCAACTGAATATGGCGGGAAGTTGTAGTTGTGCATGTAACGCTTATGGTTTTCCGGATTCAAGGTATCGAGCTGCTGCTCCATCTTGAGCATGTTCAGCGTGGTGATACCTACAATCTGGGTTTCTCCGCGCTCGAAGATCGCAGAACCGTGTACGCGAGGAACGACTTCGACCTCGGCCGAAAGTGGGCGAATATCGCGCAATCCACGACCATCGATACGAATCTTGTCACGCAACACGCGCTGGCGTACCAACTTCTTCGTAAGGGAACGGAAAGCTGCTGGGATTTCCTTTTCGCGGCCAACGAATTGGTCTGCAAGGGAACCTTTAACTTCTGCGCTGATGCGCTCGGTTTCGGTTTCACGATCTTGCTTTCCGGCGATAGTCAGTGCCTTTGCAAGTACCTCACTTGATGCGTTGGAAACCGCGTCATAGACATCGTCTTGATAGTCAAGGAAGACCGGGAAATCACCAGTTGGTTTTGCAGCCAGCTTGGCTACTTCCATTTGAGCTTCGCACAGAAGGCGAATAAAAGGCTTTGCGGCCTCGAGGCCTTGGCCCACGATCTCTTCGGTCGGTGTAACCGCCCCGCCCTTTATGAGTTCAATTGTTTTGACTGTGGCTTCGGCTTCAACCATCATGATGGCAACGTCATCCTGGGTGACTCGCCCGGCTACAACCATGTCGAAGACGGCGTCTTCTAGCTGTGAGTGGTTGGGGAATGCAACCCACTGGCCCTGTATCAGAGCAACGCGAACGCCGCCGATTGGACCAGAGAATGGCAAGCCCGCGAGCTGGGTTGACATCGATGCCGCATTGATCGCAACCACGTCATACATGTGGTCTGGATTAAGCGCCATGACTGTCACGACAACCTGAACCTCGTTGCGCAATCCTTTAACGAAGGAAGGACGCAATGGGCGGTCGATCAAACGGCAGGTGAGAATCGCATCCTCTGATGGACGTCCTTCTCGACGGAAGAACGATCCTGGAATACGTCCCAGTGCATACATTCGCTCTTCAACATCCACTGTAAGTGGGAAGAAGTCGAACTGATCTTTTGGGTGTTTGGACGCTGTTGTTGCCGAGAGAAGCATGGTCTCATCATCGAGATAGACCACGGTGCTTCCGCCTGCTTGGCGTGCTAGACGACCTGTTTCGAAACGAATTTCTCTTTTTCCAAATTTACCGTTATCGATTGTGGCAACGGCTGAATGAATTTCTTGACCCTCCATGGGTCACTCCTGTTCTCGATCAAACCACGGGAGTAAATGAATCTTCGATCGAAGTCCACGGCATGCTTATAATCCGTGAACCACTACCGAGGACCATTGCTCCCGGTCGATCGTTGTATTAGCGGCGAATACCGAGTTTTTCGATAATCGCTCTGTAACGTTCGATGTTTGTCTTTGCGAGGTACTGAAGGATGCGGCGACGCTGACCAACTAGAAGAAGCAAGCCACGACGGTTGTGGTGGTCATGCTTATTAGTCTTCAAATGTTCTGTGATCTCCTCGATACGCTTGGAGAGCAAAGCGACCTGTGCTTCAGGACTTCCCGTGTCAGTAGGAGAGTTTCCATACTTGGCGATGATTTCTTTCTTTACTTCAGGTGTTAGTGCCATATCTTGTGCTCCTTCTACTGTTCACGAGGGCTTCCGGTTCTGCCTCACGGAAACTCGCTTTCTCGGTGGACGGCATAGGGTATCAGCGCTCAAGGGTGTAGGAGAAATCGGCGCAAATTCCTAGATTATTCCCCCTGGCTCTGAGTCAAAATCCGAGCCTGATCGCAGTCATTTTTCATCTGCTCCAAAAGTGGCTCCAGACCATCGAATTTCACTGTGTCGCGAAGCCACCACCCAAAATCAATCTTGGCGTTCTCGTCATAAAGGTCTAGACCCTTCTGGTCAAGGGCGTAAGCCTCAACCTGCGAGGACCGCTCTCCCGCAAACGTCGGGTTTGTTCCGATTGAGATTGCAGCCGGCCAGCGATCGTCCTCTACTTCAAGCCACCCTGCGTAAACACCATCGGCGGGTACTGAATTGAAGGCTGTGGAATAGCCAAGATTTGCGGTTGGATAACCAATCTCGCGACCGCGTTTTTCGCCATGAACGACAATCCCCTCAAGTCGATGAGGTCTGGTCAAAAGTTTTGCGGCGCCTTCGACTTCACCTTTGGCCACGGCTTCGCGGATACGCGTCGACGAAACTGGGGCACCCCCGAATTCCTGCAGGCCAACTTCTTCAGCAAAAAAACCGTGGTTGATCCCTGAGGCAATGAGGTCGCCGACTTTGCCCGCGGCCTTGTGTCCATAGGTGAAATTTGCGCCGACGACTGCTCCAGATATCTGAAGTTGCTTCACTAATACTTCGGTGACAAATTCCTCTGGTGATTTTGCGGCGAAATCCCTGTCGAAGTCGCAGACAACGACCGCATCGGCGCCGTGTTGCTTCAATAATTCGACCCGGCGCTCCACCGAGACCAACATCGTCGGTGCATTCTCTGGATCAAAGACCTGCATTGGATGAGGATCAAATGTCAGAACGATCAGTCCACGGCCCTTGCTGAGTTCTTTGGCTTTAGAAAGGATCGTTTGATGACCTAAGTGCACGCCGTCAAAGATTCCGATCGCGACCGTGGCGCCGACAATCTGCTCCCCGCGCCATTGAAGTCTATTCATGCAGCGTATTCTGGCACCCTTATGACTGTGCCGCGAAAACCGCGATTGGGCGAGCCAAGCCCTCACGATTTTTAAGAAGGGCCAAGAGCTCCTCACCCATCACAGCCGCAGTAATCTCTTCCGAAATATTTGGAGGTAGAGGGCGCCCGAATGAAAGCTCGACCCTTTCCTCCAAAGTCATCCGCCTTGTAGGGAAGGTCTTGGCCGCCACCTGCGCGATGGAGAGCGGCTCAAAATCTCCGTCCTTAAGCTCTTCTACTGACAGGGCCTGGCGAAGATCAAAAGGAGCCACGCGAGTGCGACGAAGAGCGCTGAGATGGCCGCCTATACCTAACCGATCTCCACAATCTCTTGCGATCGCTCGTATAAAGGTTCCGGAACCACAGGTGACCCCAATCTCTACTTCAATTCTCCCGCCATCGGCTACATGGTGAATTTCACCAACATCTAGGCGAGAGATCGTTACCTCTCGCGCCGGCAATTCAAATTCTTCCCCAGCCCGAACTCTTGCATATGCCCGTTCACCAGCCACTTTCACGGCAGAGACAGAGCTGGGACGCTGCATGATTGTGCCGCGCATATTCTCGAATTCCGCCCGTATGGCTTGGTCAGAAATGCCAGCAATCTGATCTTTCGATGCGGTTGTCACCGTTACACCTTCGGAGTCATCGGTAATCGTGCTGGCTCCCAAGATGACAGTGGCATCGTATGACTTGCTTCCCTCAGTGATGTACTGCAATAGCCGTGTTCCATTTCCAAAACCAAGTACCAGAACTCCCGTTGCCATCGGATCTAAAGTTCCCGCGTGGCCTACCTTCTTGGTTTTAAGGGATCGCCGCGCGATCGCCACAACATCGTGGCTTGTCATGCCGGCGGATTTATCAACGACGAGAAATCCGTCAGTTATCAAGCGACCCGTCCTCTGGTTTGCCCTGATCACGAGGTGACTTGTAAGGATCCGCGTCTCCCGCGAATTTTGCGTCAGCCCTCAGTGCCATTACCTCAGCATCGCGTTGGTGCACTTCCTCTAGAAGCGACTCCAATGCCTTTGCATTTTCTGGAAGGGCGTCAAGAAAGAAGTCAACCGAGGGAGTAACGCGAAGCCCAAGGTCGCGTCCGACGGCCGCGCGAATAACCCCCTTCGCGCTATCTAGCGCCTGAGCGGTTGATTCACGCTGATCTTCATCGCCTAAAACTGTATAGAAAATGGAGGCATGTTGGAGGTCGCCGGTCACTCGCGTATCTGTAATCGTGACAAAGCCCAATCGAGGATCCTTGATCTTCCCCTCGAGCAGACCAGCCACGACTACCTTGATGCGGTCGGCAACTTTTTGCGCACGATGTGATTGACTCACAGCTACACCCGTTTCTTCTCACGCATCTCGTAGATCTGAACTACATCGCCGACTTGCACATCCTTATGAGATCCGACTCCGATTCCGCACTCAAAGCCCTCGCGGACTTCAGTTGCGTCATCCTTGAACCGCTTAAGGGATTCGATTGTGAGATTCTCTGCAACAACTTCTCCGCTACGGAGCAAGCGTGCCTTGGCATTTCTTCGTATGATTCCGTCGAGGACGATGGAACCGGCGATGTTACCGAACTTGCTTGACTTGAAGATCTCGCGGATCTCGGCATTTCCGAGAACAACCTCTTCGTACTCAGGCTTGAGCAAGCCCTTGAGTGCGAGTTCAATTTCTTCGATTGCCTGGTAGATGACCGAGTAGAAGCGAACGTCGACACCTTCTTGGTCGGCGAAGATCGCAGTTTGAGGCTCAGGCTTCACGTTGAATCCGATAACTACGGCCGTAGATGCCGATGCAAGGGTGATATCGCTCTTAGTAATTGCACCAACACCACGGTGGATGACGCGAAGATCGACTTCCGCTCCGACGTCGAGTTGTAGAAGTGCATCTTCGAGGGCCTCAACCGAACCGCTGACATCACCCTTGAGGATGAGGTTAAGGGTCGTGATCTTTGATTGTTCCATGAAGTCTTCGAGGGATACCTTCTTGCGTGCCTTGGCCAATTGAGCATTTCGTTCTGCCGCCTGACGCTTTTCAGCGATCTGGCGGGCAGTTCGATCATCTCCGGCAACAAGGAATGTGTCTCCAGCATTTGGCACAGAAGTGAAGCCAAGGACCTGGACGGGACGCGATGGTCCAGCGCTATCAACGGTCACACCTTGTTCGTCCAACATCGCGCGAACGCGACCGAAGGATCCACCAGCCACGATTGCATCTCCGACTTTCAACGTTCCACGTTGAATAAGCACGGTTGCGACCGGGCCACGACCACGATCCAAATGGGCTTCGATCGCCACACCTCGAGCATCATCATCAGCTACTGCCTGAAGATCAATCACGGCATCCGCCGTAAGAAGAATGGAATCGATCAGCTCTTTGATTCCATCGCCGGTCTTTGCAGACACATTGACGAAGATTGTGTCTCCGCCATACTCCTCTGCAACCAAGTTGTACTCTGTCAATTGCTGGCGGACCTTTTCAGGGTTAGCCCCTTCTTTGTCTATCTTGTTCACGGCAACAACGATCGGCACATCTGCTGCCTGTGCGTGGTTGAGCGCTTCGATGGTCTGAGGCATCACGCCATCATCAGCTGCAACAACCAAGACAGCGATATCGGTTACCTTCGCACCGCGAGCACGCATTGCCGTGAACGCCTCGTGACCGGGTGTGTCAATAAAGGTAATCGCACGATCTTTGCCATCATGATTGTGGTGAATTTGGTAGGCACCAATATGCTGAGTGATTCCGCCAGCCTCGCTCTTTACGACCTCTGTCTTGCGGATTGCGTCAAGCATTCTCGTCTTTCCGTGATCGACGTGACCCATCACCGTGACAACGGGTGGGCGAGTAACCAACCGAGACGGATCAATCGCTGCTAGTTCGTCTTCAAGATTGATATCGAAGGTCTGCAAAAGTTCACGATCTTCATCTTCAGGGCTAACAATTTGAATGATGTAACCCAATTCGGTGCCCAGGATCGCGAAGGTGTCCTCGTCAACGGATTGCGTTGCAGTAACCATTTCGCCAAGGTGGAAAAGAGCAGCCACCAATGCCGCTGGATCTGCACTAATTTTTTCTGCAAAGTCTGCTAACGACGCGCCACGGCGCATGCGGATCGGGGTCTTCCCATCACCGTGAGGAACGACAGCACCACCGAGTTGCGGCGCCTGCATGTTGTCGAATTCATCGCGCAGGGCTTTCCTACTCTTTGGCTTTCGCTTGCTGCTCTTGCTCGCATTCTTGCCGAATGCTCCGCCAGTGCTTCCGCGTTGAGGACGGCCGCCCCCGGCTGGACGCGCTGGACCACCGGCCGTCGCTCCTGCAGTTGGTGCGCGGTAGGGACTTCCAGTGCCTGTCGACGGACCACCAGTTCGAGGTGGAAATCCCGTTCCACTCTGTGGCGGGCGTGGAGATGATGGACGTGCTGCAAATCCTGGACGGACAGAACCAGGACGTGGCCCTGACATTGGAGGTCGAGGTCCGCCGGTGCCGCCTTGACCAGAACCTGCGGGACGTTGCGGTGGACGAGGTGCTCCAAATGCATTGTTGCCTGGGCGCGCAACTGGTGGACGCGGTGCTGGTGGACGCGGTGTTCCAAACGGATTGTTTCCGGGACGTGGAGCCAGTGGTCGTGGGATGGAAGAAGTCGTAGGTGGCACCGGCATTGGGGCAGAGGGGGCAGGCGTCACTGGACGTGCTTGGGCTTCCGCGGCTTTGTGCGCTTGAGCCTGTTGAATAGTTGTCTGCTCTACCAACCCGGGCGCGATCTCCGCCAGAATCTCCGTGGCTGCCTCTGGGGTGAGCTTCTCCTCTGCAGGCTTTGCCGCGGCCTTTTTCGCCCCAACCTTCTTTACAGGCTTTACATCATCTGCCGGTTTTGCATCAGGAAATAATTCGAGCATCTTGCGCACGACCGGTGCTTCAACAGTCGAGGATGCAGAACGGACGAATTCGCCCATTTCTTGGAGCTTTGCAAGTACAACCTTGCTCTCCATGCCGAGTTGTTTTGCTAACTCATGTACGCGGACCTTTGCCACAGTTCTCCTGTCTTGGCCCGCAATTTCCGATGCGAGCCTTAGTTGTCTGACCTCATGATTGGTTCGAACTCATTTGAGTGTCATATCTTTCGCATCCATTTCATAGTTGTTCATATAAGTCAGTAATTCGCTGCCATCCACAGGTTCGTCTCGTCGGAAAGCCCAACGGAACGCTCCACGTTCAACAGCTCTTACTGCACATGTACGGTGCACCCAAGCCCCCCTACCAGGAAGGCTGCGATGGGGGTCGGGGAGAATTCTTCCTTCAACACACACCACTCGAAGTAACTCCATTGGATTCTCGCGTTTACGACAATCGATGCAACTTCGCAAGAACTTGCTAGATCTTCTAGCTCGGCTCAAGTGGGTGACGACCTCATCGCTTAAATTCAACGTGCCAACCTTACCTGCCAATTCCCTTTTACCCTAAACCGTCCGATAAGAACCCTTAAAACGAGGTCAGGAATGCCCACCTAGTACGGTCGGAGGCTGGCTTTTTGGCGCATCAGAGTGGATATCAATACGCCATCCTGTGAGACGGGCAGCCAATCGAGCATTCTGCCCATCTTTCCCAATCGCAAGTGAGAGTTGATAATCGGGAACGGTGACCTTAGCCGAGCGAGTAAGCAGGTCAACAATTTCCACTTTCTCCACCCTGGCTGGGGCAAGGGCATGACCGACAAATATGGCAGGATCTTCAGACCAATCAACGATGTCGATTTTCTCTCCGTGAAGTTCGTCCATAACTGCCCGAGCACGAGAGCCCATCGGACCGATGAGGGAACCTTTGGGACTGACTCCAGCGCGGTGAGTCCGAACGGCAATCTTTGTCCGGTGGCCCGCCTCACGAGCAATGGCCATGATCTCAACAATTCGATCTGAGATCTCAGGAACTTCCAAGGCAAAAAGTTGCTTGACCAACGCAGGATGGCTGCGAGAAAGAGTCACCTCCGGCCCCTTCATTCCTTGTTTTACTTCAACGACAAAGCATTTGATACGTTCTCCGTGGGTATAAATCTCACCAGGAACTTGCTCTTGAGGAGGGACCTTGCCCTCCACTCGCCCAAGATTCACGTAGACCATGCGTGGGTCGCGGCCTTGTTGAACTACTCCCGAAACGACATCACCAACTGAGGCAGTGAACTCCCCGACAATATCGGCATCATTTGCCTCGCGCATTTTTTGCTTTATAAGTTGGCGGGCAGTTGAGGTTGCTATTCGACTAAATCCTTCTGGGCTATCTACGACCTCATCGATTTTCTCTCCGTCTTCGCCAAAGATGGGAACCATTATCTTGATTTCGCCGGTTTCGCGATCAAGATGAGCATAGGTGTGAGGCTTGGCCAACGGCATATGAGCATACGCAGTAAGAACAGCCGCCTCAATCGCAACTATAAGTCGGTCAAGTGGGATTTCGCGTTCGATTGTGAGAGATGCTAGAGCCTTCATATCTACATGCATCAAAGGTCATCGCCTTTTCGGTTGAATTCGATTTCGACTTGAGCACGTTTGATCTCAACAAAGGGAAGTTCGACTTTCTTTGGGACTTTGCCCTCGACGATGACACATACAGATTCATCATGAACAGCATCGACTCTGCCTGTCACGACTTCGCCGTTTACCATAGTCGAACGTACAAGGCGCGTGATGTTCTTCTGCCAATGTCGCGGAAGGGTCAGCGGGCGATCTACTCCAGGGGAGGAAACTTCCAAAGTAAATGACGTATCACCCAAGAATTCTGAATCATCCAAGATCGCCGATATTTCCTTTGCTATTACCGTGACTTCATCAAGATTTAAATTCACTATTCCATCCACAACGGCGGTGATAACACGTCGATTACCGGGGGACGCAACGTGAACGTCTTCGAGAAAAAAACCGGCTGCTTCAACCGCAGGTGTGATTGCGTCGGTTATGGATTGTATGAGACTCATGATTTTCACTTTCTATGCTATGAAGTTGTAATTCGGATCATAACCTACATGGGAGCGCTCTACCAATGGGCAACGGTGTCAACACCTACTTTAAGAATGAGAACTGCCGTGACAACGAGGAATATCTGGCGCACGAACGCAGATCCTCCTCGAATCGCAAGGCGTGCCCCCAGCAACCCCCCAGCAACATTTGCAATACCGAGCACTAAGCCAACATGCCAGAGAATGACCCCATGAAAACCAAAAACTAAGATTGCACCAAGATTGGTTGCAACGTTTACAACTTTTGCGATCGATGATGCAGTCAAGAATGCGAATCCAAGCAGTGCAACGAGTACAACCATAAGGAATGTCCCAGTACCTGGTCCGAAGATTCCGTCGTAAAAGCCGATACTGAGTCCTGCGGCAACAGCAATGACATTTCGACGAGAACGGGTGTGACGCAGCAACTCAATGTGACCCAAGGTTGGACGACGCCAAGTATAGATTCCTACGGCAATGAGAAGGAAGAAGACCAACGGTCGCAAGGCATGGGTTGGCAGATGAGATGCGAGAAGTGCCCCACACATGGAACCAACGAACGCAGGTATTGCCATCGCAAAAGTAAAGGAAAGGTCCGGTTTGACTCGTCGCCGGTACATGATCGCTGCTGCGCTAGTACCGAAAACGGATGACAGTTTATTTGTTCCGAGCACTTGCACAGTTGCAGATTGAGGCAGACCGATGAGCAGGGCCGGGAGTTGAATCAATCCCCCGCCCCCTGCAATTGCATCGACAAAGCCGGCACAGAGTGCGGCCACGCCCATGAAGGCGATTGATGCTATGGATATGTTGCCAAAGAAGCCCATGCTAGGAGAGCAGTTTTGCAACTTCGCTGGCGGCATCGGCAAGGCGGACTTCGGATCTCTCGCCTGTGCGGCGTACGCGAACTTCCACATTTCCTTCTGCAAGAGCCTTACCCACAATGACAATGATCGGCACACCTATTAGTTCGGCGTCTTTGAACTTCACTCCTGCACTCGCATCGCGCCGGTCATCGAGCATGACACTTACGCCCAATTTCTCCAATTTCACCGCAAGCTCCTCTGCCACATTAAACGGATTGTCATCCTTGCCAGTCGCCACAATATGTACCTTCGCAGGAGCAATCTCTGCAGGCCAGCAAAGGCCAATCTCATCAAGGGTTTGTTCAGCAATAGCGGCCACGGCGCGCGAAACTCCGATGCCGTAAGAGCCCATCGTGACGACGCGAGACTTTCCGTCGCTGTCGAGAACCGTGAGATCCAGAGCTTCAGCAAACTTCCGACCGAGTTGGAAGATGTGACCGATTTCAATTGCGCGATCAATAATCACCGGCGACGCACAATGAGGACACGCATCACCCGTTTTGATTTCCGCAGCCTCTACGTAACCATCTACCGTGAAGTTACGTCCATTCACAACATTGAGGGCATGTCGATCTTTCTCATTGGCGCCGGTAACCCATGATGTTCCAGGTGCAATCCGAGGATCGGCATATACGGTGAGACCAAACTTCTTTGCCTCCTGCGGTCCTACGTAGCCCTTCACTAGACCAGGGTTCTTAGCGAAATCGGCGTCTTCAAAAAGGCGAATTTCCTTCATTCCAACGAGATTGGCTTCCAACCGCTTTAGGTCGACTTCTCTATCGCCGGGGACAAGGACAGAAATTGTTTTCCCGTCTGCAACGAGAAGTATGTTCTTAAGAGTCTGCTCAGCCGTATATCCCCCACCAAATTTCTGGTTTAAGACCTCAACTAGAGAATCAATTGTCGGAGTGTTGGGGGTATCAACTACTTGCATTGGTGGCGTCGCTGAAAAATCGACTGGATCTACAACAGTTTTCATGGCCTCGACGTTTGCGGCATACCCACACTTCTCGCACAGGACATAGGTGTCTTCGCCGGTTGGACAAGGAGCAAGAAATTCCTCCGAGCGAGAACCACCCATCGCTCCGGACATCGCGCTAACAATGTTGTAGTGCATTCCAAGTCGATCAAATGTCTTGATGTAGGCATCCCGATGCTTGTTATACGACTCCGTTAAACCTTCGTCTGTCAGGTCAAAAGAGTAGGAATCCTTCATGACGAATTCACGACCCCTAATAATTCCGCTGCGCGGTCTTGGTTCATCACGGTATTTTGTCTGTATTTGATAAAGCGAAAGCGGAAGGTCCTTGTATGAGGAGTATTCAGATTTCACCATGAGAGTGAACATCTCTTCGTGTGTCGGACCTAGAAGATAGTCGCCGTCTTTGCGATCCTTAAGTCGGAATATGTCATCGCCGTACTCGGTCCAGCGGTTTGTCTTTTCGTAGGCATCGCGTGGAAGAAGGGCGGGAAAGTGAACTTCTTGAAATCCTGCCGCGTCCATCTCTTCACGAATCACCCGCTCGATATTGCGCAAGGTGATATAGCCAAGCGGCAACCACGAATAGATCCCGGCCGCAATTCGACGGACGTAACCGGCGCGGACAAGAAGTCGATGGCTGGCCACATCGGCATCAGCGGGATCATCTCGCAGGGTGCGCAGGAATAAGGTGGACATTCGCAACATGAAAGTCAGCCTACCTGAGTAAAGAGCTGCGGTGCGTTAGGTGCGTACTAGCGAACGTGAACGGATGGTTCCCCAGACTCAATTCCGGCAGCTTCCATTTCTTCTGCCAATCTCATGGCCTCTTCAATGAGGGTCTCAACGATCTGGGCTTCCGGGACCGTCTTTATAACAACGCCCTTCACAAAGATCTGACCCTTGCCATTTCCAGATGCAACACCAAGGTCTGCTTCGCGTGCCTCCCCTGGGCCGTTGACCACGCAGCCCATAACAGCAACGCGCAGTGGAACCGTCATTCCCTCCAGGCCGGCCTGCACTTTTTCTGCCAGAGTGTAAACATCTACTTGGGCACGACCGCATGAAGGACAAGAGACAATCTCCAGTTTTCGTTGGCGCAAGTTAAGCGACTCCAAAATCGAGATTCCCACTTTGACTTCCTCTACGGGAGGAGCAGATAGCGAAACACGGATCGTGTCGCCGATACCTTCGGAGAGGAGAATCCCGAAAGCGGTGGCCGATTTGATCGTGCCTTGGAAGAGAGGCCCCGCCTCGGTAACACCGAGGTGCAACGGGTAGTCGCACTTTTGCGCCAACATTCGATAGGCACTGACCATCGTGACAGGATCGTGGTGCTTCACTGAGATCTTAATGTTTGTAAAACCATGCTCTTCAAAGAGCGAACATTCCCAGAGAGCGGATTCCACCAGTGCCTCAGGGGTCGCCTTGCCATATTTGGCGAGAAGTCGTGGATCTAGCGAACCGGCGTTTACTCCGATACGGATTGGAATTCCGGCGTCCCCGGCCGCTTTGGCGACCTCCTTTACCTTGTCATCAAATTGCTTGATGTTGCCGGGGTTCACGCGGACTGCCGCGCAGCCTGCATCAATTGCGGCGAAGATATATTTGGGTTGAAAATGAATGTCGGCAATAACGGGTATCTGTGATTTCTTCGCGATTTGGGCGAGCGCATCTGCATCATCTTGGCTTGGCACGGCAACGCGCACGATTTGGCAGCCAGAAGCCGTTAACTCTGCAATCTGCTGCAAGGTTGCATTCACATCAGAGGTCAGCGTCGTGCACATCGATTGCACACTTACCGGTGAATCACTTCCCACACCGATGCTACCGACTTGGAGTTGGCGAGTCTTGCGGCGCGGAGCAAGGGTCATGGGAGGAGTTGCTGGCATCCCTAAATCGACCATGTTCTCATTCTGCCCTATCTGCCTAGAGGTTGAAGTTCACGGGATTTACTACATCTGCAAGGACCATCAGAAGCGTAAGACCTGCAAGGAGAACGAAGACCACCATCGTGATTGGTGCGAGAACCGCCACATCGATCGCTGCTGGTCTCTTTCGTCCACGCAAGCGGGCCAAGAATGCCCGCACTTCATCGGCGATGGCAACAGCCATGTGACCGCCATCGAGGGGAAGTATTGGAAGGAGATTAAACACCCCAACAAAGATATTTAATTGGATGATTATTCCCAGGAACGTAGCAACACGCTCGGTGTACGAGAGTTTCGCGCTTGAGGCAACCTCACCTGAAAACCGAGCCACACCAACCACGCCCATCACTCCGTTGGCATCCCGAGGCTTCTGACCAATTGCCTGCGTCCAGAGAGCGGGGATCCTGCTCGGCAGAGAAATCAACGCCTTGACCGATCCACTTAGTAATGTTCCAGTGGTGGTCGCTGACTCCTTGACTGCCTTCACGGGATCGCTTCTAACCGTGGCATAAGTATTGATAACACCGATATACCCGATGGTCTTTCCGTTGCTGACTCGGCTAGCTGGGGTAATAATGATCTCATAATCTGACTTGCTTGAATTCGAACCCGCTACTTTATTCCCGCGGTCGATTCCAAATACAAGCGGCTTGCCTGGAGAGTTGCGGATGATCTCGACATCCTTAGACCAATTCGTTATCCGCTTGCCATTGATGGAGACAATTCTGTCTCCGACGCGTAATCCGGCAAGTTGAGCGGGAGTTTTCGGGGAGCCTGGGGTACACACTTGCGTACTCGTCACTGCCGCGACGCACTTGCTAACTTCTCCGATAGTG
>JANMBV010000109.1:0-1618 GCA_031360585.1 Actinomycetes bacterium
CACCATCATCGGCGGCATCGGCTATAGCTTGGCTTCTACGTTTATGTGGGCAACCAGCATGTACCAAATGTTTTGGTTAAGCCGCAACGGCAAAGTGTATGGCAATGCTTGGGAGCAAGATTTATAAGCTTCTAAAACAAAAAAACCATGCTGGAGAAACCCAATCATGGCTTTTTTGTTGCGTAAATTTAAGCCTTTAAACTTGCTACGTCATCCACCACCACCGCAAATAAATCACGAACTGCTGCCAAGGCACTGTCATGCATAGTTTGTGCATCAACCGTTTTACCATTTACACCAACCAAACTTCTAGTCGCGCAAGCACTAGCAACCACGGTAGGTTTAAAGCCCAAATTAAATGCACCACGCGCGGTAGAGTTAATACACATATGCGTCATAAAGCCCGCCAACACTAGGCTCTCGATGTCGAGCGCTTTTAATTGTGCTTCTAGCGGTGTGGCAATAAATGCGTTTGGGTAATTTTTAGTAATGACATTCTCGCCATTTTTTGGCGCAACTTCAGCGGAAATTTGGCCAATTTCAGCCGTCACATCATATGGCGTACCTACGCCAGCATCATGCTGAATATGAATAATGGGCACTTTTAAATCACGTGCCATTTGCAGTAATTTTTGCGCCTCAATAATCGCAGATTCTACATTGGTTAATTGCATCACACCACGCCGATAGGTATTTTGGCAATCCACCATAATCAATGCTGAATTTTTAAGCCCTGCATAATCAAAGCCCATACCAGTGACTTCGCGCAGTGTTTGTGATGCTGTTGCCATACAGTTTCTCCTGAATCATTTTTTATAGATTTTAATTTGTAGTTAATTGATACTAATCTAATTTTTGTTGTAAGTTAACCGATTTAAATGAAAACGCTTGTTTAATCAGCTTTCTTGTCAACTGTTCTAAATATTTTGCAATGATCCAAGCTACGATGGCGACTACAATCGTTGGCAAAATCGGCAACAAATAACCTGGTACCGTTGGGTATGCATCATGAGTTTGATTAATCATCGATATCATTGCGTTTTCATGCACCAAGTAAAGCGGATAGCTGATGAAGCCCACAAACACTAAAAACTTGTTCGATAGCACTTTTTGCACACTAGGGTTAAGCATTGAAAGGGCAAAAGTGAACACGATAACGCTTGCATAAATCATTGATTTTGTGGGAAATCCACCTAAACATCTAGCCGCGATTAGCGCCACTACTACTGCCGCATACCAATAGCGCATGTCTTTATTCACGTAATACTGGTAAAACAAAGTGCCAGCCGCAAACCAGCCATAATGTGTCCAATTTAGGTGGTGATAAAGTGTATTTAGCTGATCTGATACAGCAACAGATAAATGTGGGCTAACAAATTCCAGCACAATGCTACTAAAAAACATAGCAACTAATACGGCAATCATTTTTTTAGGGCCAATCGTAAAATACAGAAATCCAGCTACTACATAAAACTTCATTTCCACAAACAATGTCCAAAAAGAGCCTTCTAAAATACCTTGATGTTGAAAAAAGAAACGAAAAAATTCAGGCTGAATAAGCGTTAATCCAGGCAGTAAGTCTTGCAGATGTGGCACGCCAAACGGCCGTGCGGTTAAC
>JANMBV010000040.1:0-5514 GCA_031360585.1 Actinomycetes bacterium
TGGTGGAGTCGAAACGGTGGTTGCGTTGGTTGTCACAGTGTTGGAAGCCGACGACGAAGAAGATACGCCGGCACTGTTGGTAGCGGTGACGGTAAATGTGTAAGCCGTACTTCCAGTCAAACCGGTGACTGTGATGGTTCCAGAACTTGATTGGTTTAGACTCCCGCTCCCACCTACGGGAGATGACGTGGCTGTGTAAGTAGTGATGACAGACCCGCCGTTGGAGCCGGGTGCAGTAAGGGCAACTGTGGCAGTGGAAGAACCAGTTTTTGTGGCAACGCCGATTGTTGGTGCACCTGGGGCCACCGGATCAGTAATCACAGAGTTAGAAGCCGCCGAGGCGGCAGAGATACCAATGCTATTGGTGGCCTTCACCGTGAATGTGTATGCACTGGCCGCGTTTAAGCCATTAATAGTGATGGTGCCGGAAGTGGCTTGACTAAGGCTCCCCGTCAAGCCGCCGGGATTTGCGGTGGCGGTGTAGGAAGTAATCACAGCTCCCCCATTTGAGATCGGCGCGGAATAAGAAACTGTGGCGCTTGTCGCTCCAGTTTTAGTCGCGACGACGGAAGTTGGGGCACCAGGGACGGTTGCATCGGTAGTCACAGAATTGGACGCGGTTGAATACACTGAAGCGCCAAAACTGTTCTTGGCTGTCACCGTGAACGTATACGCGGTACCTGGTGACAAGCCGCCAATTGTGATCGTTCCGCTGCCTGCTTGGGACAGCGTGCCAAGCAGATTTCCCGGATTGGAAATGGCAGTGTATGCCGTGATTGTGTCCCCGCCGTTGTATAAAGGGGCGGTGTAAGCAACCGTTGCGCTCGTTGCGCCGGTCTTAGTAGCGATTCCAATCGTGGGTGGATCTGAAACACTTGGACCCGTTGTATAAATTGATCCGCCGTAGATGCAAACGACGAGTTTTAAGCCATCACTGGATGAGGCAACGCCAGTCCAATTTTGCGACGACGCATGAGCTGTCCACGTAGCACCTGAATCGACGGAGGCGTATATCTGACCGCCGTTGACGGTTGCTACGAGATTGGCGCCGGTGCTGGATGAGGCAACGCTGCTCCATGCCGGACCTGGACCTCGCGCTGTCCATGTAACACCGTAATTAACGGAGGTGAAAATATTGCCAACGTCCACGGCTGCTACGAGATTGGCGCCGGTGCTTGATGAGGCAATGCTGATCCAATTTCGCGCTGACTCACGTGGGGTCCATGTGGCACCTGAATCGGTAGAGGTGTAGATCAGGCCGCCTTTGACGACAGCGGCAAGATCCACGCCATTGGTAGATGAAGCAACTGCCTGCCAATTGCGAACTGATTCATGCGGTGTCCAAGTGTCATTGGCCGCTGGCATTGCTGATGTGGCGGTGATAGTTGCATAAAAGGCTGTACCCAAAATCATGATGATCGCGCGTTTCATGTGGCGCGGTTTCTTAGGCCAGGAGTGCGATGACATTTGGATAAGTGGGTACATATCCAAATATCACTGTCCCATCCGGTGATATGCGACATCTTGAAGCACCCTCAGAAGAAGCGAGTGCCTCGAGGAATTTCTAAGCGTCGGAGTGTTATGGGGATGGGTTAACACGCTAGTAATGAACCCTTTCGCTTTCAGCCGTTAATGTAGTCGGTTGTGGGTAGATGAAAGAACACGTACTAATCCTAAATGAAAAGGTATTTAAACGTCTCAGTAAGGAATAAGAACATTGACAATGCAACAAGATCGGAGTGTACTTTACTGACTGGAAAAACAAAAGCAATTTTCCTACGATATTCTCGATAAATGTATTGACACTCTGAGTGCCCCATGAGGACAAATTCTTTACAGAGACACCTTACAATTTGTGATGTGCCACGAGCACATGTGGCAGAGTTATGTTCAACTCGCCTTGATCTCGGCCGTGTTCAATATTTTGATTCATCTTTGGTATGAAGTTTTCTCCGGGTATGGCGGAAGGGATACGCAACCGAGGGACTTTGACAGGCCGTCTTTTCAGAACGGGGGGCAGGCACTCAAATATTGGATTTTTTACAGTTTTCTGTGTATTTGCGCCTTTGCTTGCAAGTGCAAAGAGTCGGCTTCATACTGAAAAGATGAAACGGCGGAGGGTTCTTTCAGTAGTCGGATCGACCTTGGTCGTTTTGGCCTTGCTCGGCTTTTCTGCCAGTGCAAATGCTTCAACTAACGCTGATCTGAAGAGGCGGTTGGAGTACTGCGGATCGATCCCGAACGGTTCTTCATTCACGGTGGTCGATACGACTCGGCTCTTTATCTTTCTTCCGAAAGATCTGTATCCCCGCCTCAGATTGAATGTGAGTTCACATGAAGCGACTGCTTTCCCGGCTCACAATGACGGTTCTGATGGTTACGCGCAGACTCGGGATGCCAAACCGGGTTGCTGGTCTCACTACTTTGAATTTGATGTGGCCTCGGGCATTGGCCGACCGTCAGCTGGCATAGTTGATATCGGCGCGAAGAGCGCCTTCAAAACAGTTTCGAACTATCTCATCCATTTTAGAGTGGTTGTTAACCTGCCGAGTGCCATAAAAAAGTTGCCCGGAAATGGCACGGTTATCGGACGCGTGATCCTTGGCCCTATATGCCCAGTCGAGCGCATTCCGCCTGATTCTGCATGCGCGCCGAAACCATACAAGACCATGATAAATATCTTTAGCACGTGGACGGGGAGTTCATACAAATCTGTCTCAACTGATGCCAACGGATCATTCAAGCTCTCTCTCTCACCGGGCGCATACTCATTGGAAGTTTCACAACCCTCGGGTGGTTCGCTCTATCCTCGATGCGCCGTGCTTAAGATTTTCGTAGTCGCCAAGAAAGTTCAGAATGTCACTGTGAATTGCGATACAGGTATTCGGTAGGCAGGCGCAATGCGGCCTTGTTTCAAGACACAAAGTGAAAATCTTCATCAAATCTTCGCAAAATCGTGACTCTACGCGCTGGTAAGGGTTGACATACTTTTACCAATCGAGGGGGCAGAGATGAATAAATCACTTGCAAGGGGAATTGGCATTGGCTTGGTGGTTGCATTGTCTGGGCTGCTACTTGTTGGATTTTCTTCGGTCCGTCATTTAGGAATTGGAATGATGGGTCAACAGTCAAGGCACTACTCATCCACCGATGTCTGTGCGCCGTCGACGAAGTTGACCGGCCAAACCATAAACGTCTCGGTTTTCGACATGGGAATGATGATGGGCAATGCCAGACGAATGGGTCTTGCTGCATCGCCGTCTAATATATCTTCGGGCAAGGTCAACATCTTTGTCACAAACATGGGGACGCGAACTCACGAATTAGTCGTGCTGCCTCTAGCAAGTGGCCAGAACGTGGGAACCAGAGTGGTTGGAACCGATGGAAGGATCGATGAGTCAGGCAGTCTTGGTGAAGTCTCGAACAATTGCGCATCAGGTAGTGGTGAAGGAATTCAATCGGGTTCACGCGGTTGGACAACGCTGACACTTGCTCCAGGGCGTTATGAATTCGTGTGCAACCTGCCAAATCACTATTTAGCTGGCATGTACCAAGAAGTTGTCGTCAACCCTTAGGAATCTCTTGCTTGTGGCCTGTTGTCGATGATCATCCAATGTTCTGGACTCTTGAGTGGTTTGAAACCAACGCGGGCGTAAACTTCATGCGCATCGCGAGTTGACAAAATTATTCGCTTAATCCCATTTTTCTCTGCCCATTCCACACTGGACTCGGCGAGCCACGTCCCGATGCTGCGCCCTCGGAATGCCTCATCTACAAAGACATCGCATAGCCAAGCAAATGTTGCACAATCACTGACGATGCGGGCAACGGCAACTTGTGTGGAACCCTCATAGACGCCCAAGGGGTAAGAGAACAGAAAGGCTTTTTCGACGGTGTCGAAATCGCGGCCGTTGGCCCAGTAGCTTTCAATGGAAAGCCAGTGGTGGATTGTCGGAAGATCTAGCAGGGTTTCATCATCACTCAGGAGTAACCCGTCTCGTCTCTGAGTTAGGAGGTTCAAGGTCGCCACGGGCTCTCCCTTTTTCGCTAGCGGATCAAGTTTGGGATCGCCATCCCCAGACAAAGAATGATTCCAAAGAATACCTGTGCAGGGGAAATGTATGCCCTCACGAAACGCCTCCGTAGCTCAAGAGTCCCCTTGAAGGGAGTATCTGTCAGTTGCATAACGAGGTGGGTAGCATTGAGGTTCACCTGGCCAAGATCGAGTTAAAACTGCCCGGTGAACCATTTGGCCACGTAACTCGTTGTCGCAATGGGAGGTACTCATGTCGTCCAAGCAAGATGGCCTGCTTCAGGCGATCCATGATGTGCATGGTCCTGCCCTAACCCGCTTCGTCGCCCATATGACCCATGACGCCTCCTTCGCCCAGGATGTCGTACAGGAAGCCCTGCTTCGGGCTTGGAAACATCCTGAAATTCTGGCGCAGAGCGACGATGCGGCCAGAGCGTGGCTATTTACTGTCGCAAGGAATCTGGTCATTGATGATCGTCGAAGTGCCCGTCATCGCCGCGAGGTCTCAACGGACGTGCTTCCCGAGTCGGTTGGTCCTGATGAGACAGATGCAGCATTGGATGCGTGGATTCTTTCAGATGCGCTTTCATCGCTATCTGTTCAACATCGAAATGCGATCGTCGCGGCTTACTATCTTGGCCATTCGATTGCCGAGATTGCTCGGCAAGAGGGTGTGCCTGAGGGAACTATCAAGTCTCGTCTTCATTACGCGCTTCGCGCTTTACGTCTTTCCCTGCAAGAAAGAGGAGCAGCCCAATGAACGAGCTTGTCGACAAGTACCGTGAATGGGACGCGGCATATGTTCTTGGTTCCCTGAGCACGGATGAGCGGCGCGAATATGAAAGACACTTGACTGGCTGTGCGGTGTGCACGGGTGCCGTTGCAGAGTTAGCGGGCATGCCAGGCTTTCTCATGAAAATAGATGCACATGCGGCCGAAGTCTTGGTGCAGACACCTGGTCGTGAAAATGTGTTCGTTCTTCCCCTGGAAGCCATTCAAGGTTTGGCGCGCGCTGCTATCAAGGCAAAGACAAGTCTGCGCCGTCGGATGGCTGCTGGTATGGCCGTTGCCGCCGCGTTCGTCATGGTGATCGGCTTGGCCGTCGGATTGAATATCCATTCGGCAACCACTCTCAACGGAGGGCAGGTTTCAACTGCTTTAACTGGGACAAAGGTTGCGATGGTCGCCATGGAGAAAAACGCCATGGTGGTAGATATGCGTGTGGCAAAAAAGAAATGGGGGACCCAATTCTCGTGGAATTGCGAATATGGAAATGATGAGGTTTCAGCAATCGCTCCACAATCATACGATCTAGTCGTTACACAAATTTCCGGAGTGAGAACGATTGTTGCCACATGGAGCCAGGCTGGCAATAGTGCAAAGGGACTTGCCGCCTCGACTGGAATTTCGCTCGCACAGATCAAGTCCGTCGAAGTCCAGTACACAGATACTCATGCCCCCGTTGTGCGGGGAGAAATCTA
>JANMBV010000041.1:0-2013 GCA_031360585.1 Actinomycetes bacterium
CGCGCTGCTATCGAGGCCGCCTGATGGGCGTGACCGACAAGATCTGGGGCGCGCTCAGCGCCATGATCAAGCTCGAAGACAAGGTCAATCGCCAAGCCGAGGCGATGAAGGCGCAGCAGGCCCGCATCGAAGACCTCACCGGGCGCGTGATCCGGCTTGAGGCACATCTGGAACTGCTGACCGGCGCAGCCTTCGTGAAAAAGCTCAAGGGCCCCTGATACCCATCGAGCCGAGGCCGATGGAGGTGACGAGCCCGATCTCGGCCTGGTTGCAACGCTTAGGGCTGCTTGGTTCCCCACCTGACCCGGTTGGGCGCGCTCCCATGCGAGGAGGCCCGTCGAGGGGGATTGTAGGCGAGCGACGCGAGAACGCCGCCCGCCTGCAATGGCTGCGATGCGCTACATCGCCTGCACCGCCAAGCTGCCCACGCGGTCGAACATCAAGTGCGAAGTGTTCGACATCATCACCGGTTCGATCGATGCGGTTTCCGGCGCGAACACTGCCATTGCGCTGACCAAGCTTTGCACTTGTGCATCGCTGAACACGCTGCCGTCGCCGAAAGCGAATTGCTCGACGTGGTATTGCGTGCCCAGATACCAGTCCTTCAACACCAGTTTGTCGGCCGTGTTGCCAACGATCAGGGCCTCGAGGTTGTTGCCGGTGCGCTGAAACGCGATCTGGCTTTGCAGCAATGCGCCAAAGTCCACCCGGTCCGTAACGCCGGCCGTGGTGTCGTTTTCCTGCACCGTGTCAATGCCCTTGCCGACTCCGAAGCGATACGTGTCAGCGCCCGCCCCACCCACCAGCGTGTCGTTGCCGGCACCGCCATCGAGCGTGTCGTTGCCGGTGCCGCCGGTGAGCACGTTGGTGGCGGCATTGCCGATCAGCACGTTGTCCAGCGTGTTGCCTGTGCCGTCAACGATGGCGTTGCCGGTCAGCGTGAGATCTTCGAAATTGGCCCCGAGCGCCCAGGTGATCGAGCTTTCGATTCGGTCAATGCCTTCGCCGGTGTTCTCGGTGGCCTTGTCGCGCGTGGCGTCTATGCGATAGACATCGTTGCCTGTGCTGCCTGTCATCGTGTCAGTGCCGGCGCCGCCATCGAGCACGTCGTTGCCTGCGCCGCCCGACAGCGTGTTGTTGCCGGCGTTGCCAACGATCACGTTGTCGAGCGCGTTGCCGGTGCCATTGAGGTTTGTCGCACCCGAAAGGGTGAGGTTTTCTACGTTCACACCCAAGGTCCAGGTAACCGACGCGGTGACGCTGTCGGCGCCTTCGTTGACTGCCTCGGTGATCACATCGCTTACGCTGTCTACCGTGTAGCTGTCGTTGCCAAGGCCGCCGGCCATGCTGTCATTGCCCGCGCCGCCATTGAGCGCGTCATTGCCGGCTCCGCCCGTGAGCGCGTTGGCCGCGGCGTTGCCGGTGAGCAGGTTGTCGTGTTCGTTGCCGGTGGCGTTGATGGCGGTGGTGCCGGTGAGCGTCAGGTTCTCGACGTTGGCGGCCAGCGCGTAGGTGATCCCGGCCTCCACGGTATCGACCCCACCGCCCATGGCCTCGACCACGATGTCGTGCGCGTTGTCGACGACGTAGGTGTCATTGCCGCCGCGCCCGCTCATCGTGTCGGCGCCCGTGCCGCCGTCAATGCGGTTGGCGGCGTCGTTACCCCACAGCCGGTTGGCCAGGGTGTTGCCGGTGGCGTTGACCGCCCCTGTGCCGGAGAGAGCCAAGTCTTCGAAGTTGGCACCCAAGGTCCAAGCAACCAACGAGCGCACCGTGTCCACTCCTTCGTTGGCGTTTTCCACCAACACATCGGCAATGTTGTCCACTTCGTATATGTCGTCGCCGACGCTGCCGCGCATTGTGTCGGCACCGATGCCACCGTCGAGGCGGTCGTTGCCGCCAGCGCCGTCGAGCGTGTCGTTGCCGTCCAGGCCTGCCTTGGCGCCGTTTGGGACCCGATGAATGTTCGCCCGGCACCAGGCCGACATAGCTCATCAACTGGCGCGGGTTGGC